>NZ_JAMXXC010000010.1:0-99841 GCF_024129855.1 Acinetobacter lwoffii | reverse complement strand
AAAACCCAACTCAATCAAACTTAACTAAGTCACTGTTTTATTAGAAGTTTTAATCTTCATCACCGCCGATGGATGTGCATTCTACAGTATTTCAGAAGGCTTGCAACACCTTTTTCAAGAAAATCATTTTGTATGTATATTTTTTAAGCTTTTCGTGTGTTTTCATTCATTTTTTATACAAATTTGCTTAAATGATGTCTATTCGTGAATATAACGTTTATTATTTTCATACTAATAAGTAGTGCTACTTACACAGAAAAGGCCTCAGGTTACCTTATGCATCGTTCTATTTACTTATCTATATGCTTAATTTCTTTAGCTTCAAGCGCACATGTTTTCGCTGAGGTGGCCACCGGTGTGGAAAATCTGGAAAACGAGCCTGCAAAAACGCCGCTTAGAACAAAGATATCAACCAAAGCGCAACAATTACAAACGCAACTGAAAGTTGATGCCAGTGCAGCACAGGCTGAGGAAGTTAAAGATCCTTTTCAGCCGTTAAATAGAAAGATCTATCAGTTTAATGATGCGATTGACCGCACCGTGGTACGTCCCATAGCCGTACAATATGTGGAAAAAGTTCCTCAAGATGTTCGTGGCAGCTATACCCAGTTCCGCAGTAACCTAGGTGAACCTTGGAATGTGGTGAATCAGCTGATTCAAGGTCGTCCTGCCCGCGCTGCTAAATCCCTAGGTCGTTTTACCATTAACACCTTAACAACTTTAGGACTGGCTGATCCAGCGCGTCGCCTTGGCTTGAGCCATGAAGAGGAAAAATTTGGAATTACTTTAGGGTATTATGGCGTGCCTTCTGGCCCTTATATCATGTTGCCATTTTTAGGTCCAAGTTCTGTCCGTGGCGTAATCGGTACTGCTGTAGATAGTCAAGCTCGTCCACAAAAATACATTCTCGAAGATGAAGATGGACTTTACTGGACTGATCAGTTTTGGCGTGCCATCGATACCCGTTCAGAAATACTGGACGTTGAAGGAGTGCTGACTGGCGATCGCTATGCGCAGATTCGCGATATTTATTTACAACGTACCAATTATGCAATTGCAGAAAAGAAAGGCACAGAACAAGATACACTGTTCCTAGAAGATGATTTTGAAGATGACAATTCTGATGATGCACCTTCTAGTGATAGCAACATTGAATCTTCAAACGAAGATCTTTAAGTTTAAGCTTCATGTATGATTGCTAGTGAAAATCTGTTCGCTAGCAATACTTTGCTTGTTATAGTACATCTTATAGCCAATCCTGGGATTGAATCACTTTTTTATGTATTTCATTCAACCGACTCGTGATATTCCTTACTTAGATCAAGTACTTGATACGCTTCCTCATGTTCAGATGATCTATCTGGATGATCATGAACTGTATGACTCTACGATTATTGCGATTGCAGATGTACATGATTATCTGAAATATAAGTGGAATCTGCCTACGATTGTACTGGCCTTAGAAAATGAAGGTACTGCTTTGGCTCAGGCCTGGGAACAAGGTGCTTTAGCCGGCTGGATCTGGAACAAGCTTCCCGAGAATCCAGATCTGGCATTACAAAAAATTGATGCACAATATAAGCGTAACCAGGATAGCCGTGACCTGCCTTCTGCTGCAGAACTACAAAAAAAATTGTTACCGAATCCGATTGAACTGACCAATTACGAGGTCGAAACCTATTTTCAGCCTTCAGCCTATCTTTCAGGGGATTGGTATGATTATTGGAAAATCAGCGACAAAGAAGTGATTTTCTATTTGGCCGATGTATCCGGACATGGCGTTACCAGTAGTTTGCTCACGTCCTGGATGGCAGCTTTCCATGGTCGCTCCAAGACGCCGCGCGAGCTGATCAAGAAGCTGAACGGTATGCTGATGCAGGAAAATATTGAAAAGCACATCACCATGATTGCCGGGATTCTTAATCTGGAAACCCATGTATTAAAATGGTCCAGCGCTGGACATTATCCTCCACCGATTATATTTGAACCCAATCAAGAACCTAAAATCCTCTCTTCCAGCAGTTTCCCTTTGGGCTTAACCGAAGATCTTGAAGTTGAGGAAAATGAATGGGTATTAAGTCGCAATGCGCGCTTTATTATCTGTTCGGATGGCGCACTGGAACCTTTTGATGGTGGTTTAAATGAACAATTCTCGCAATTATTACACCATTTACAGAATCAATCTTTTCAGGCTCCGGAACATGTGGCTGACGATATCGCCTTTTTAAGCTTTATCCGCGTAAATTAGCAGTATATTTACAGGCTTTATAAGCACTTAATTTGATTACTACTTTCAGCCACTTGAGTATCAATACACCCTATGGGATAATTTAATATCCTTCTCTGCAAATGGCATTTATATGTCAACAGGTCATGTTGAATATGCAAGTCTGAATGGAACGCATATTTTTAAGCTTATCGGCGAAGTGCGTGCCCAATCTTGTATTAGTCTAGACAAATTACTGAACAAAATTGAACAGCAAGACAACGTAGTTGGCGCTATCGTTGATCTCACCGAAACCAGTTTCATTGACAGTACCGTACTGGGTGTTTTAGCGAAACTAGGACTCAAACTCAAGCAAGTACACAATATTCAGGCTGTCATGCTTTCTACCAATTCTGACATTACCACTTTGGCCAACAGTATGGGATTGAGCCAAGTGTTTGTGATTCTGAATTATTGTGGTGATCCAAATGTCTGCACACGTGCGCTGATGGAAGAACATGTCACGCATCAAAATATGCTGAATACGGTTCTGGATGCGCATAAAACCTTGATGAAACTGAATCAAAGCAATCAGAACATGTTTGAACCTTTAGTCAAACAGCTACAGAAAGAGCAAGACAATTTAGATAAAATTTCCGAGCAAAAGGTATAACCATCTTATAAGAGGACCCTATGACTTTACTTTCTGTTGTACAAATGAATTCTCAAAATGAAATTGATGCCAATTTCGTGGAGATTGAATCTTTAATTCAACAAAGTAAGGCCAACGGGGCTGAACTGATTGTTTTCCCGGAAAACTTTGTCTGTTTTGCAGCAGGTAAACAGCGTGAAACTGCTGCACAATTTGAAGCGATTCAGCAGCGTCTGGAACAACTTGCCCATCAATATGACACTTGGATCGTTGCCGGTACATTACCCTGCCCTTATCGTCCGGATGGTTCAATCATTGAGGATGGCCGGGTGCGTACCGTTAGCCTGTGTATCAGTCCGGAACGGACCGAAGCGCGTTATGACAAAATTCACCTGTTTGATGTGCAAGTCGGTGATGCTGTAGGCGGTTATCAGGAATCCAAATTCTTTGAACCCGGCACAGATGTTGTCGTAGCCAAAACCCCTTTTGGTAATATTGGTTTAATGGTCTGTTACGACCTGCGCTTTCCGGAACTGGCGTTAAACCTGCGGGCTAAAGGTGCAAACCTCTTGACCGCACCTTCTGCTTTTACTTATACCACAGGTGAAATGCACTGGCAGCTCCTTCTGCAAACACGTGCTCTAGATAGCCAATGCTCGGTGCTTGGTGCAGCTCAACAAGGCTGGCATGGAGAAAAACGCCAGACTTGGGGACATGCAGCCGCCACCAATAGTCGTGGACAACTTCTTAATATGATCCATGCAGAAGGTGCTCAACTCATCACCGTCGACTTTGATTTAAATGAACAGCAAAAAGTGCGTGAATCCATGCCTTTAATGCAACACCGTAGACTTCTTCAACTTTCCTGAATCGTTTCATTTGCTTGCATAAAATAACAAAATCCCTGCTTATTCTTCAGGTGAAATCACCGAGCATAGAAGCTCTACGAAAAATAAACAGGGATTTAACTCATGTCATTAGAAAAAGCCGTCTATACCGCACATGCCAAAGCCACAGGGGGCCGTGATGGCCGCGCCATTTCTGACGATCAGATTCTGGACGTTCAATTGGCCGTACCTAAAGAAATGGGGGGACCAGGCGGTGGAACCAATCCTGAACAGCTCTTTGCCGCAGGTTATTCCGCCTGTTTCTTGGGTGCAATGAAATTTGTTGCCAATCGTGACAAGCTCAATATCAGTAAAGATGCCTATATTGAAGGTGATGTTGGGATTGGTCCGATTCCTACCGGGTTCGGGATCGAAGTGACATTAAACATCCATCTTGAAGGCATGGATCAGGAAGAAGCAAAAAAACTGGTGGATGCTGCGCATATTGTCTGTCCATACTCAAATGCGACCCGTAATAATATTGATGTGAACTTAAACGTAATTACTTAATTTTTTTATTTAACAGCTATCCTGAAAAAAGTTTCAGGATAGCTAGACTTCAATTATAAATTTCAAAATTTACCCGCTTCATCTTTTGTCAAAAGCTACTTCTCTTCCCCACTTGAAAACTGCAGCAAAAACTTAAGAAATTATCTATAATGATTCTTATTTACATTTATTCGATTTATATTGATGTTAAAACTAGTTCTTCTGAATTCTCTCCTGCTCCTCACTGCTACAACCTCTTTTGCAGATCTTTATCTCTCAGAAAAAATCCGTCCGAAAATAAAATCTCTGCTCAATACTGAAATTGAACGCCTGCCCATTCCTGCAACACCCAACAATATGATTCTGCCTGAATTTGGTAAAGGGATTATTGGTTGGGGAGCTGGCCCCAAAGATGCCGAAGCTCGTTTTCTTAATATCAATCGAGCAGATGTTAAAACAATGAAACAGGCAGGACTGAGTTTAGCGATGGCAAAAGCCTGGCAGACATTTTATGAAAATGAAACTTTGCGCAATCCGGGCAATCCGACTGCACCTTTTCGTGCACAACTCATGAAAAAAATCGTCAGTCTCTGGTAAATATTCAAAAGTCCTAATGATCCTTATAATGAAAGTAATAGATTAAAAGATTATTCTGCCGCTTCGTTGGTTACTCGCAATACTTCTTCAATCGTGGTTTTTCCGGCCAATACTTTACGCAGACCATCATCACGAATGGAACCTGACTGCTGACGTACATAGCTTTCGATTTCATATTCAGCCGTATTGCCATGAATCAAACGGCGCATATGATCATCGACTGGGACAATTTCATAAATTGCAGTACGGCCACTAAAGCCAGTATTGCCACAACGTTCACAGCCTTGAGGTTGCGGTAATCTTAAATCTTGGGGATGCTCAATATTGCCAAATAGATTCTTCTCGAAAGCATCTGCCTCATGCCAGGTCGCGCAATGTGGACACAAGGTACGCACCAGACGTTGGGCAATTACCCCGATTAAAGAACTGGACAGCAGAAATGGTTCAATTCCCATATCTTTCAGGCGCGTAACCGCACCAATCGCGGTATTGGTATGCAAGGTGGATAACACCAGATGTCCTGTCAGGGATGCCTGCACCGCAATTTCTGCGGTTTCCAGATCACGAATCTCACCAACCATGACCACATCCGGGTCCTGACGTAACATCGCTTTTAACGCACGGGCAAAGGTCATATCCACTTTGGTATTGACCTGCGTTTGTCCAATCCCTTCCAGCTGATATTCAATCGGATCTTCAGCAGTGAGGATATTTTTGGAACCATCATTCAGATCAGAAAGTGCCGCATATAAAGTGGTGGTTTTACCCGAACCGGTCGGGCCGGTTACCAGAATAATTCCATGTGGGCGATGCACTAGGGTCTTGAGTCGATCATAGTCATTATTCATCAAGCCCAAATGGGTCATGTTTAAACGGCCAGCCTGCTTGTCCAGCAGACGCATCACCACACGTTCACCATAAGAAGAAGGCAAAGTGGATACACGCACATCAACTTCACGCCCCGCCAGACGCAAAGAAATACGGCCATCTTGTGGAATACGCTTTTCCGCAATATCCAGTTTGGCCATGACTTTAATCCGTGAAACCAAGAGTGGTGCCAGTTCACGACGTGGCTGGACAATTTCGCGTAACTGGCCATCGACCCGTAAACGCACCGACAGTTTTTTCTCAAAAGATTCAATATGAATATCGGAAGCCCCGACACGAATCGCCTCTGAGAGCAATGCATTGATCAGACGGACAATCGGTGCATCATCTTCCTGATCCATCAAGTCTTCAGCTTCAGGTACGGAATCGGCCAGGCTGAGTAAATCCGGATGATCTTCCAGACCGGCAGCCACCTGTTGTGACTCGCCGCTATCTCCGGCAAAACTGGAACTGAGTAACTGATTAAATTCCTGTTCGCTACAGAGTTGAAAATGAGCCGGATAGCCGAGCAGACGGCGGGCTTCCTGCAATGCAAGCATTGAGGTATTGTCACGACGCAGAATAAAGGCCTGATCTCCCTCATAACGCAACAGCACACCATGGCGCTTGGCGAAGCTATATGGGATTTGTAATTGTTTAAGTACTTGCATCGCGGATTATAATAATGATGAAAAAATTTAAATTGAGTGTACTCTAAGCATATGACAGCGTGAAGTATGTTTTCAAAGATTTAGCAAGAAAGGGTGCCAAGATTGCCGCAAGATAAAGATGAATTAATCCCGAATACAGCAAAAATGCGCTGGTGGGGAGAACAGAATTTTGAAATAAATCAATCCAAGGCCTGGCAGTTTGGCTCCTTGCTGTTTCGCCTGACCCGAGGGATTCAGGAATGGCGACTGGAATATTTCCGCCCTTCCGTGCAATACGATTATGAGCAGCAATGGCATCAGATTGATGATCCGAATTTTGCCTTTCCACCGCCCGTGAAAATTGAACGCTATATGTTCAAATCCACGCAAAACAAATTGCAACTGATGCCACGTCTTGCAGACCGTTCTGTGGTGATCAAGCCGGTCGATCCGATTTATATTCCTGCCGGACAGCGCGGTACACTTTATATCAGCACGCCTTTATGGATTGCCGGTTTTGTCGAGGGGCAGCGCGAACCGATTTTCGATTTGCCGGTAATCTTGCCAAAAGACACCTGGTTTGGACCCAATCATCGCTCGGGGGAAATCTGCTATGCCACCGCAGTCGATGGCAGAACCGAACTGAAACAGTTACATCCGCGAGCCTTTCGTGCAGTCACGCCGATTGAGTTTCACAATACCAGTAACCAGCAATTGCGCTTTGACCGAATGAATGTGCCAGTGCCTGCCCTGCCGCTTTTTTACAGTGAAAGTACCGGCCGCTTATGGACCTCGCAAATCCGGGTCTTGCATGAGAGTTCGGATCGTCCACCGCGGATCCGGGTGGAAAACCGCACGCCGCCGAATGCCGGCGAAGTCGCCTATCTGCATCCACCGCGCGATCCGGCAGGCGCTTTATTTAATATGTTTGATTCATTTTTCTAAGGGCGTCTGATGCCAAGTTCAAATATTCCGACCGAAGTCACCAATAGCCTGAAGGGAGTATTTACCAATATCAATACCGATCGTTTGACCGAAGTTTTGGTGGCGGTGGTGTTGTGCTTTATTGGTTTCCTGATTGCGCGCTTTATTTCCAATACCTTTATTCGCACTATTGGTGTCCGTTTTAATGCCCATCAAAAACTGGTCTGGCGCCGCGGGATTTTCTATTTTATCTTCCTGCTATTTGTGATGGCCAGTCTGAAAGAGGCTGGTTTTAAACTCAGTGTCTTCCTTGGCGCTGCCGGAATTTTAACGGTCGCACTGGGTTTTGCTTCGCAAACCTCAGCATCCAACCTGATCAGTGGCCTGTTCCTGATTGGTGAAGGTTCTTTTGAAGTCGGTGATACAATCCAGATTACCTTGATTCGTGGGCATACCATTGAAGGCGAAGTGATTTCGATTGATCTGCTCTCGGTTAAACTTTTGACCCAAGATAATATCTATGTGCGTTTACCGAATGAACAGCTAATTCGGGCACCGGTGCAGAACTTGTCGAAATTTCCGATACGGCGGATTCCGATTACGTTGGCGATCAATTTCCATGAAAATATTATCAAGGTACGCGAAGTTCTGCTGGACGTTGCCAATAAATATCCACTGGTACTGGCCGACCCGAAACCTGCAGTCACCGTTACCGCTTTCCGTGAATCTTCGATTGAACTGCTGTTTGCAGTGTGGTGCCAACAGGAAAACTACCTGAAAGTTCGTGATGAAATGCAGGAACGGATTCGCAACGGCTTTGTAGATAACCAGATTGAAATTCCGGTGCCAAAAATGGGCTTTGTCGATCATCCACTTTCCCGTCCTTTGGAAAATGAAGAAATCGATCAATATGCCAATGAAAAGGCCCTCAAAAGAGAGCCTGATCTGAAATAACCCTTAGATTCCCTCTCCTTTTTAAAGGAGAGGGTTAGGGAGAGGATTCAAAGCTCCCTCTCCGGCATCGGCGCAATATAAGCAATCAGTAGCATCACCCCGCCCGCCAGCAAGAAGGAAATCACCCGGGTCAGGGTGCCAATATGTGACAGGTCAAATAGTACGAGCTTCAAGGTCACAATCACCAGAATACTGCCGCCTAAAATCCACATCAGTTTCAGTTTTTTGAGCGTTGCTGTCCACATGGTAATCCAGGCGAGTAATACCCAAAGTATGGTTAGACTAAGCTGAACCGTCGCATTGCTCCATAATGCCAGCTCATTAAACGGCGTCTGCAGGTACACATG
Source organism: Acinetobacter lwoffii (assembly GCF_024129855.1). Lineage (GTDB taxonomy): Bacteria > Pseudomonadota > Gammaproteobacteria > Pseudomonadales > Moraxellaceae > Acinetobacter > Acinetobacter lwoffii_L. Next base: position 91,268 of record NZ_JAMXXC010000010.1, on the reverse strand, counting down.
TAAAGCTCTTAAAACAATATAACTGGAAAGCCATAACAGACTTAGTACCATTAAAACTGCGATCATGCCTTTATCACGTCCCACCTTGATTTGCTGTAACAGCATCCAGATAAAACTGGCAAACATGGCGATACTGATCAGGTCAAAAGGATTCAGAATCGGCAGCCAGTAATATTGAAAGGCTTGCTGGCTAAACAGCTGTGAACAAACCAGCCAAGTTGCCATCAGCAATAAACAGCTCTTGGTTTGCCAAAGCTGCTGCCAACCTGACTGCACATCCTGCCGATAGCACCACAGGCAGAATAATAAAGGTAAAATCACCATGCTCAGATAAGGCATGTTCGGGATCAGGCATAAACTTGCCAGAGCCAGACTGCTAAAAACGCCAAAGCTCATCCATTCTTTGGAGAGCTGCAAGCCAGCCAGCGGTCTAAGCCACAGAATGGCCAATAATATCGTTGAAAGTGCAGAAACCCCACGTTCCAGATCACTATTCCAGACAATCACCGCATTCTGACTGCGATCCAGAGTTAGAATCGCCGCAATGACCAGCAAGGGCGAGATGCCACTCCACTTCGGCAGTAACCATGACCACTCCTGATTTTTGCGCAGGATCATTTCATTGAACATTACATACCCCAGTGTGATGATAAATAAACTCAGCACATAGGCATGCTGACTCGGAAATTCATCTTCCAGCAAGGCAAATAGCATCAAACTGGCCGCGACACTTAGGCTGCTTAAAAAACTGACACTCAGACTATTCATCTGCTGCTGGTACTGCTTTTTAAGCTGACTGATGACCACGACTGCCACATAGCACAGACTCAAAATCCAGAAAATTATTCGCGGTGTTGGATTAATCTCGACCAGATAATACAGGCTGCTGAATCCGGCCATCAGCAATAAGCCCATGCTCAGATAGTGTGCTACCCGGACATTTTTTTCCAAGGCCCATAAATAAATCAGCACACCTTCAACTGCCCAGCCAATCACACTCCATTGTTCTGTCAATAAGATCGGGGGCACCAAGGCGAGAAAAATCAGCATCAGGCTCAGATAGCTCTGCGAAATGAGCAGGATAGTTTGTTTACGGCGCAGCAGTGTCCAGCAAGCGGCAAAGACCAGTGCAAAGAACAGGCTTAATCCAGCTTGCCAGAGTTTTTGATTGGGCTGATTAAAATGAATCAGATACAGAAAAATATATGCCGTGATCGGTGCAGCAAAAATCAGCGCTAAGTCCAATACCGGTTTTAACTGAAAACGTGAGAGATCCTGTCGTGCTAGCAACTGGCTAAAGCGGAAACCTAGCCAGATAAACAACGCACTATGTGCCAGAATCAACGCAGTCATGGCATAACGCTCATATGTATAACCATGAATCAGGCTATATATCCCGCCAACGACCGCAGTCACTAAAAAGGCAATTTGATTGAGAATCTTCCATGGCCGGAAACTGCTCAGCACTGCCACCCCGATATTGATCAGCAGATAATAGCTGATCAGCTCAACGGCAGAAGCATCGCGGGTCGGTAAGGTAAACGGCGCCAGATAAGCAATCAGCAAAGCCATCAAAGCCAGTTCGATGCTTTCCTGTTTCAGGCTTAAATATAGAGTGATGGCCAGAATAATGAGAAATAGCAATGTTGCCAACGGTAACGTGGGAATCACCAGATTGTAATAGGCAAAAAATAAGGTCAGGAACAGACTCCCTAAACCCAGTCCTTCCAGTGCCAGAGCAAAACTCCGATTTTTCTGCACCAGGCGATAACCCAGACCTGCTATACACCCACTTGCCAGTGCAACCAGGCCCAATTTTGCAGCCAGACTGAGTTGCCAGTGCTCAGTGGCAAAACGCAGCAGTAAAATAATCCCAATCACCAAAATACTAATCGCGACTTTTAAGACTGGATTCCCCTGGAAAAGCCAGCGCTGCAGTTGATCTACCAGATGAGGAGAGTCGTTTACCTCTTGGGCAGACTCAGTTTTCACGAATGGAACAGAATCGGATCGATCCGGTGATCGCTGTAAGGGATTGGCAGAATGGGATTGTGATTGCAGCTGTATCAAGCGCCCTTCCAGACGTTGCAGCCACCTGAGCAAAAAGAATACCCAGGTCGTAATCCCGATGCCCATCAGCCAATCCAGTTCAGCCAGTCCACCAACAATGGCAGTAATTGAAGAAATATATAAAGGAACTTTAGAATTGCGTTCTAGGGACATTTGCTGCTGTGCGGCCAATTGATTCAGCGGTGCTTCTACCGCAGTGACATATTGCATCACGCTAAAGATAAAACCCAAACCACACAGATAAGTCACAATCTGATAACCTAGATACCAGGCACTGATCCCGGCAATCAGCAAGGTAATCAGCCAGATCATGCGCAACTCATTCCGTCCTGCAGCCATTCTTATATTTCTCTTTCCTGAATCGTTCCATCATACAACAGCTTGTGCTGCTTATTTCATCTTCGACCGATATTCGCTAAGCTGTAAACTCAGACTCGTCTCAGCGAGCGCGGTAAAAATCACGTACAATAGCGCTGTATTTTGAATAAGGAATTGATTACATGCCACCATTTGTCTTGGTCGATGGCTCTTACTTTTTATTTCGTGCCTTTCACGCACTGCCACCATTAACCACGTCAACCGGTTTACATACCAATGCAATTCGTGGTGCGATTTCTGCTATTCAAAAACTGATGCGCCGGACCCAACCGACCCATATGGCGGTAATTTTTGATACCCCAGAACCGACCTTCCGGCATGAGCTGTCACCGATTTATAAAGGTGACCGTCCCAGCATGCCAACGGAATTATCCGAACAGATTCCTTATCTGCATGCCTTGATCCGCGCTTTGGGCATTCCGCTGCATACCTTACCGGGCGCCGAAGCCGATGACATTATTGGGACACTGGCCAAACGTGCCGAGGCGATGGGACATCAGGTGCTGATCTCTACGGGCGATAAAGATATGGCACAACTGGTGACCGAAAAAGTCACCCTGGAAGACAGCTTTAAAGAAAAACCGCTGGATGTCGACGGTGTGTTTGAAAAGTTTGGCGTCTGGCCGAATCAGATTATTGACTATCTCACCCTGATGGGCGATGCATCAGATGGCATTATGGGCGTGCCAGGTGTAGGTGCCAAAACGGCAGCAAAACTGCTCACTGAATATGGCTCGATCGGCGGCATTTTAGAAAATGTCGACAAGATCAAAGGCAAAGTCGGTCAAAATATTAAAGAACATGTCGATGGCATTGCACTGGACCATCAGCTGGCCAGTATTGTCATCGATCTGGATCTTAATTTTGGTTATGACGATTTAAAACTGGGTGAGCCAAATATCGAGACCTTGCGTCATTTGTACACCGAGCTGGAATTCCGTAACCAGCTGCAGTCCTTAGATCACCCGAACAACCCGAATAATTCAAATTACCAGCAAGCAGCAAAATCTATTAACGCCAAAGCGGTTACAGCACCAGAACCTCTGGAAGACCATGCGTCTGTGACCAGCAGTGATGACCAGTTAGGACAAGCCACCTATCACACGGTATTAAACCAACAAGATTGGGACACACTGTTTGAACGCTTAAGTACCGAAAAACGTTTTGCCTTTGATACCGAAACCACCAGTCTGGATTATCGTATTGCACAGATTGTCGGTTTCTCGGTCGCCTTCGATGCGCAAGATGCCTACTATGTTCCCTTGGCACATGATTATGAAGGCGCACCGGAACAGCTGAATCGTGAAGTAATTCTGGCGCAGATCAAACCAATTCTGGAAGATGAGTCTGTAAAGAAAATTGGTCATCATCTGAAATATGATGCACATGTACTGGAAAATCATGGTATTCATCTGGCAGGCTGGTATTTCGACACCATGCTGGCTTCCTATGTCCTGAATTCCGTCGCGACTCGTCATGGCATGGATGATGTGGCCCGTCTGTATTTGAGTCATCTGACCACGACTTATGAACAGGTGGCCGGTAAAGGCGCCAAACAGAAGACCTTCAACCAGATTCCACTTGAAACTGCAGCGCATTATGCTGCAGAAGATGCACATGTTACCTATCGTCTTTATGAAGTCTTGAGCAGCAAATTACAGGCACATCCTGAACTGGTGAATATTCTGCATAATATTGAAGTTCCGGTCGCACGTGTACTGACGCAAATGGAAGAAAACGGCATCGAACTGGATCTGGCTTTTCTGGATCAGCTTGGGGGCGAATTCTCCAACACCATGCAAAATCTGGAAAACCAGATCATGGAAATTGCAGGGGAAAGCTTTAATGTCAGCTCACCTAAACAAGTCGGTGAAGTGTTATTTGAAAAGCTGGGTCTAAAAGGCGGTAAAAAAACCACCACCGGACAATACAGTACCAGTGAAAGTGTACTGGAAAAAATTGAACATCCGATTGCCCAGCTGATTCTAGAATATCGTGGCTTGTCCAAGCTGAAAAGTACCTATACCGATGGCTTATGCAAACAGGCCAATCCTGATACCCACCGTGTGCATACCAGTTATCATCAGGCATTGACTGCAACTGGCCGTTTATCATCGACTGATCCAAACCTGCAGAACATTCCGATTCGTGCCGAAATTGGCCGTCAAATCCGCAAGGCGTTTGTGGCACCGGAAGGTCGTGTTTTGCTGGCAGCCGATTACTCACAAATTGAATTGCGTCTCATGGCTCATTTATCTCAGGATGAAGCCTTGCTAGATGCCTTTATTCACGGTCAGGATGTACACCGCCGTACCGCAGCTGAAGTTCTAGGCATTCCTTTGGAAGAAGTGACCAATGACCAGCGTCGTCAGGCCAAGGCCGTCAACTTCGGGCTACTTTACGGTATGTCCGAATTTGGTTTGATCCGTCAGTTGGGCTTTACCCGTCAGGAATCACAGGATTATATCAAGCAGTATTTCCATCGTTATCCGGGCATTTATGACTATATGCAACGTACCCGTCAGGTCGCATTAGAACAGGGTTTTGTTGAAACCCTGCTCGGACGCCGTTTATATACTCCAGATATCGATGCCCGTAATATGATGGTGCGTAAAGCGGCAGAACGTGCTGCGATTAATGCCCCGCTACAAGGTTCAGCTGCGGATATCATTAAAATGGCGATGATTGAAGTCGACAAGATGTTGCCGAAAGATCAGGCCAAAATGCTGCTGCAAGTTCACGATGAACTGGTGTTTGAAGTCGATGAAGACATTGCCGATGAACTGGCACCTAAACTGGCTGAAGTGATGCAATCGGTATTGCAGATTTCTGTACCATTGGTGGTAGAAGTGGGTAAAGGCAAAAACTGGGATGAGGCGCATTAAAGGGTTTCCTCACCCCAGCCCTCCCCCCTCTGGGAGAGAGAGTGAAAACCAATATTATTTTAAAGGTATCCCCTCTCCTCTCAGGAGAGGGTTAGGGTTAGGGTTAGGGAGAGGTTAATATCCCATCTTCTTGTACTGCGATTAAAACTTGTTCACCGTTTGGGAAGTTTAACAAATCCTTCCCAACTTCCCTTTTCTAAAGGGAGGAGCAAATAAAAAAGGACGCCTCAGCGTCCTTTTTATTTGGATCCGATTAAAGACCGGTAAGCAATACAATCGCCACCTGGTTCATAATCATTTCGATAATAATCAAAGTTAAAATAGCGAAGATTGGAGAAAGGTCAATCATCCCCATATTTGGCATGATACGACGGAATGGCGCCAGTAAAGGCTCAGCCAGCTCTTGCACGACTTCAATATAAGGCGAACGAGACTGAGTAAACATCACCACCCAACTTAAGATAATCGTAGCGAAAATCAAATAACGACAGAAACGGATAAGATCCTGCATCATGGTAACAAAAGTCAGAATAATCAGATGGACAGGCCCATTCGGCATCCCCCCTGACAGATACATCATGCCAAAAATTTTAAGCAGATAGAGCACGACCAGTAATGCCAAAGCAGCAGTACTGACTCGACCTTTGGCCAAAGTTGGGAAAATTCGACCAAATACATCTACAATTTTAGTGGCTTTCACGGTAGAAAGAACCACAGGATTGTAAGGACTGACCGCTGCCAGTTGCATTAAAAATCGGAAGAATACGAGCAAAATCGCGACGTTAATGATAATGCCAAAAATTAGCGCAGAATTTGCACCCATACTTGAACGTTCCTAAAAATTAAACTGAAGATTTGCTGCTTTCACTGAGCTCTTGTGCCAGTTCCTGACTGCGTTTTTGCGCAGCAGCAAGTGCTGCCTGAATATTCTGAGAAATTTGCGCGCGGTCGAACACCTCTAGTGCTGCCTGAGTCGTTCCATTTGGAGAGGTAACGTTTTTACGTAGCTCAGCCGGTGTATTTGAACTGGTGATGGCCATTTGTGCCGCCCCTAAAGCCGTCTGCAAGGTGAGTGCAGTTGCAACTTTTTCATCCAGACCTAAATTTTTACCCGCACGAATCATACTTTCCATCATATAGAAAAAGTAAGCTGGACCCGAACCCGAGACTGCAGTGACTGCATCAATTTGTGCTTCTGATTCGACCCAAATGGTCAGCCCGGTCGACGCCAAAACCTGACTTGCCAGCTCACGATCACTCGTTTCTACAGATGCATTAGCATATAAACCATGTGCTCCGGTCTGTACCAATGCTGGCGTGTTCGGCATGACCCGAACAATACGCTCTGTCCCCAACAATGCTGACAATGTAGCTATTTCCGCACCGGCGACAATGGAAATAATCAGTTTATTATTAACCAGACCTTTTAAAGGTTGCAGCACTTGAGCCAAGACCTGAGGTTTTACCGCCAACACAACGATATCTGCATCCTGAATTGCAGCGCTATTATCCCCGGTCACATTAATTTCTTTTTCCGCCAATAAAGCACGGACTTTTTCGACCGGATCAGAAACTGTAATACGTGTTGCTGGCAAACCACGTGAAATCAGACCGCCAATTAAGGCTTGGGCCATATTACCGCCACCAATAAAACAGATATTACAATTTAAAGCTGCACTCATGTTCAATGCTCATCGTTGAGTTCTAAAGTTGAAGAAACTGAAATCGGTAGCCATCCGCCTGCTTCACAATATGCAGATTGGGCCAACCAAAATCCTTTAGGGGTAAACACGCCTAGCATAACATTATCTGTGCTTAATATTTGAATAGTATGCCGAGCCCAAGGAAATATTTGCGCTTCCTGAATGGCTTTTTTCAGTGGCCAGGTACCGACACGGCCATATAAATGAATTTTTTCGCCACCCTGACGCTGCTGCAAATGCAAAGGTTGCTGCAATAATGCAGCCGATAAACCTAACTGTGCAGGCTGAATGATAAATTTCCCTGACAAAACCTGCACGCTGTCTTTTAAAGCGAATTTTATAGTTTTCGGGCTAGTTTGAACTTGTTGTTGATCAGCTAAATAGATCTCTGCGGCCAAACGATATAATTGCTGCTGATAGCGTACATAGTAAAAGCCTTGCCAATGCAATGCCGCCTGAGCATCTTGCTTGGCATAAATCACTTCGCGCTGCAAACGCTCCACCATATCCAAGGATGGACGATACTGTTGTTTACCTTTCATCCAGGCAGAGAGTAATTGATGTTGTCTTGATTTTGAAAGCTGTAGAAATTCACCAAGATCAAGCTGCGTTTCAGTCCCACAAGACGCTAAATCCTGTTGCAGCACTTCTTGTAAAATATCTTGAGCATCCTGCATCAGCTCACTGGCTCGCACCAAGGCGGCCTGCATTTTAGGATAACGTCCGCTTAATACCGGCCACAGGGTCTGGCGTGCCCAGGCCCGGTCATAATGGGTATCATCATTGGTCGGATCTTCAATATTCTCAATATTCAGATCTGATGCCCATTGGCAAATCTGCTCACGGGAAATATTCAGTAGTGGCCGCCAAATCGTCAGATTTTCACGTATATCGATCTGTTTCATGGCTGCTAAACCATCAACGCCGGCGCCAGACAATAAACGCAACATTAGGGTTTCCGCCTGATCTTGTTGATGGTGTGCCAGCACCAACATTTCATCCGCTTGTAAATGTTGCAGATAGGCCTGATAACGTGAATTGCGCGCTTGCTGTTCCAAATTGCCACTGGCGACATTGACGGGCTGAATGATACAGGGAATATTCAGTTGCCGACACTGCTGCTGAACAAAAGTGCCCCATGCACTACTGATACTTTGCAGCTGATGATCCACATAAATTGCCCGGACTTTTTCCGGGCATAAAAAAAACATCAGATGCAGCAACAGCATAGAATCTACGCCGCCACTGCATCCGATGAGAAATTTTGTCTCTGCAGGAAAGTCCTGCAGCTGTTTTAAGAAACCAGACCTAAATTGTCGCTGCCAAACTTCATTAAACGTTGGTAACGTGCTTCGCATCGTGCTTGCGCTTCCATTGGTTGTAGTTCATTCAAAGCTTCTTTCAGCACTGCTTTCAAGCTGTTCATGACCTGATCCGGATTTAAATGAGCACCCTCACCTTCATCCACCACATATTCTACAATACCCATTTTCTGCAATTTTTCTGCAGTCAGAGCCAAGGCTTCACTGGCCTGTTCAGCTTTTTCAGCGGTTTTCCAGAGAATTGAGGCACAGCCTTCCGGTGAAATCACCGAATAAATACTGTGAGAGAGCATCACCACACGGTCTGCCACCCCAATACCCAGCGCACCCCCTGAACCGCCTTCACCCAGTACAGTTGCAATCACAGGTACTTTCAAGTTAGAAAGCTGAGCCAGACTGGTGGCAATCGCTTCAGCCTGACCACGTTCTTCTGCACCGACACCCGGATAAGCACCCATAGTATCAATAAAGGTGAATACTGGAAGATTGAAACGCTCTGCCATGTCTAGCAGACGCTGTGCCTTACGATAACCTTCCGGGTTACTCATGCCGAAATTATGCTGTAATTTTTCACGGGTACTACGACCACGATGCTGACCGACGATCATCACCGGTTGACCATCAAAACGAGCCAGACCACCGATCATCGCGCCATCATCACCATATAGGCGGTCACCATGTAAAGCATCAAATTCAGTGAATATTTCACCCACATAGTCCAGGAATTGTGGACGTTCTGGATGACGTGCAATCTGCACTGTCGCCCATGCTTTTGATGGAGTTGCTTTATTTTTCATAGGTTAACCGTTTTCATCCCTATAAAGGTATTAATTAACAAACTGTTCGGATTGAATCGAGAGTTCAATCTCCCAATTTTTAAATTGCTGCTGTTCATCGTGCAGTTCAGCGACCAGCAATGGCCATTGCTTGGCATCACCAGACACGCTGAGTTGCCATTGTTGCGCATTTTCAACCTTGAGTTCAATGGCAGGAAGCATCTCATCGCTACGACTGTGATTGACCAAAACCGACAGACGAAGCAGCAAACATAACCATAAAAGTTTAGATCCACCGACTTTCATCACATCAATCTTGGCATCAGCGCGCAATTTACGCCGATGGTGCGCGACCAAATGTGACAAATGATTTTGATCAACTTGCGAGAAACCGGCAATATCCGAGTGTTGTAATAAATATGCGCCATGACGATGATAGCCACTGTGACTGATGGCCAAACCAATCTCATGCAGATAGGCGGCACGACGTAACAGGTCACTATCTTCAACACTCAAACCGAGTTCACTGGCCACGTCATTAAACAGTTTTTGTGCGGTCTGAACCACACGTTCAGCCTGTTTGGCATCGGCATTATAACGGCCGATCAAGGCATGCACGGAACGATCACGGATATCTTCATGCTTGAAACGGCCAAGCAAGTCATACATCACGCCTTCACGTAGTGCACCATCAGAATAGACCAAATGGTCAATTCCCAGTACATCAAAGACTGCATAGAGAATGGCAATACCAGCAGGTAAGACGGCACGACGATCATCTTTCAGACCTTCGAACTCCATGTCCGAGACATATTTATATTTAAGCAGTTTATCTTTGAGCTTTTCCAGGCCTTCACGCGTCAACTGTTCGCGATCATTGCTCCAGCCCATATTGACGCAAATCTGGCGGCAGGCTTTAATGGTGCCACTCGAGCCAACGACAGCATCCCAACCGGCTTCTTTATAAGTATTGGCAATTCCCGAAATTTCTTTACGTGCCGCAGTAACTGCTTTATCAAAGGCTTTGGCACTGATTTCGCCATCCTGAAAATAGGCCTTGGTAAACGCTACACAGCCCATTTGTACCGATTCGGTATGAATCGGCTCGAATTCTTCACCGATAATCAGCTCAGTTGAACCGCCACCGATATCAACTACCAGACGACGACCGCTGTTGGCCATGGTATGCGATACACCCAGATAAATCAGACGGGCTTCTTCACGACCGGCGATAATTTCGATCGGTTTCGGTAAAATTTCTGCAGCTTTCTGGATAAATTCATGGCCGTTTTTGGCTTGACGCAAAGCATTTGTCGCCACGATCCGCAAGCGGTTTGGCTGAACTGCGCCTAAACGTCCGACAAAACGGGCCAGACAGGCCAAACCGCGTTGCTGGGCGGCTTCGGTTAAATTCTTATTTTCGTCTAGTCCTGCGGCAAGCTGAACTTTTTCTGACATTGATGCCACTTTCTTCACTTCGCCATGGTCTACACGGGCGATGGCCAAATGAAAGCTGTTTGATCCCATATCGATGGCGGCAAGTAATTCTTCATCAATCAAAAAGTCAGACATTCCAGAAATAAACCTTTAACGAATTGTGCTTAGAGTAATTCACATGCATGCAATTTAAAAGCCATTTGTAGCGACAATTTAATGCCTTATTCTTTTTTGTATCGGGAATAATAGTGAGACACGATCATCACTATCGTGATCATCCATTAGACAAAATAACATTAAGCATTGAAAATTTACAGATTCCCCTACATTGTTAAAGATGGCTATGTAATACTAATAATTAGTTATCTTTAAAATATTAATCTGGAGCACATTCCATGTCTGGCAACATCATAAACACTACTGACGCAAACTTCGAAGCAGACGTTCTTCAATCAGACGTTCCTGTACTGGTGGACTTTTGGGCAGGCTGGTGTGCACCATGTAAAGCAATTGCACCCGTGCTTGAAGTGCTTGCTGATGAATACCAAGGTAAAGTTAAAATCGTGAAAGTTGACGTAACTTCTTGCGAACAAACTGCTGTAAATTTCAACATCCGTAACATCCCGGCTTTGTTGATGTTCAAAAATGGTGAAGTTGTTGCGACTCAAGTCGGTGCTGCACCAAAATCTAAACTGACAGCATTTATTGATGACAATATCTAAGCACAGCATTTTTAGTAAAAAATACGCGACTCATTCTCGCGTATTTTTTTCGGCTATAAATTGACAAACCTAGCATTTTCTCTTATATTCGCTACTCAAGAGATAAAGGATCCTAAATCCTGTCAATTTCTTACAAGACACATTACATAAGATGCCGCTCGGCAATAGAAATTGTTTTCCACATTTTCCTTTGAAACACTCAAACAGATCTCTGAATTGTTCTTTTGCAAATTCAATTGCTTTCGTTTGAATGCTGGTATGCGGCCGAATGTTACTCCCTTTCTAACCTGTACCTCAGAACTTTGATTCTATCTGACCACCTATGAATTTAACCGAACTCAAGAAAAAACCGATTGGCGAACTCATCAAGATTGCCGAGTTTATGGGCCTCGAAGGTATGGCTCGTAACCGTAAGCAAGACATTATTTTTGCCATCTTAAAACGTCATGCAATGAATGGCGAAGAGATTTTTGGTGATGGCGTTCTAGAAATTTTGTCAGATGGTTTTGGCTTTTTACGCTCAGCCGCAGGTTCTTATTTAGCAGGTCCTGACGATATCTATGTCAGCCCTTCTCAAATTCGTCGTTTTAACCTCCGTACTGGCGACACCATTACTGGCACCATTCGCCCGCCGAAAGAAGGCGAACGTTATTTTGCTTTACTTAAAGTCAATCAGATTAACTACGACACACCTGAAAATTCACGTAACAAGATTCTGTTTGAAAACTTGACCCCATTATTCCCGACCGAACAGTTGGTGATGGAGTTAGGCAATGGTACCACTGAAGATTTAACCACCCGTGTGATCGACCTAGTGGCCCCGATTGGTAAAGGCCAGCGTTCAATTATTGTGGCTCCGCCGAAAGCGGGTAAAACCATGCTGCTGCAAAGCATTGCACAGTCCATCGTTCGCAATAATCCTGAAGTTATTCTGATCGTTCTCCTGATTGATGAACGTCCAGAAGAAGTGACCGAGATGGAACGTACGGTTCGCGGTGAAGTCGTGGCTTCTACCTTTGATGAATCTCCTGCACGTCACGTTCAAGTTGCTGAAATGGTGATTGAAAAAGCAAAACGTCTGGTTGAGCACAAGAAAGATGTGGTGATTTTGCTTGACTCGATTACCCGTCTGGCACGTGCTTATAACACTGTGATTCCTTCATCAGGCAAAGTACTGACTGGTGGTGTGGATGCACATGCCTTAGAACGCCCTAAACGTTTCTTCGGTGCTGCACGTAATATCGAAGAAGGCGGTTCACTGACCATCATTTCTACTGCCCTGATTGAAACCGGTAGTAAAATGGATGAAGTGATTTACGAAGAATTCAAAGGTACAGGTAACCAGGAAATTACCCTTGATCGTCGCATTGCAGAAAAGCGCGTATTCCCTGCGATGAACATCAAGAAATCTGGTACTCGCCGTGAAGAACGCCTGATGTCAGAAGACAATCTGCGTAAAGTCTGGATTCTGCGCAAGCTGTTGCATACTCAAGATGAGTTGGCGGCAATGGAATTCTTACTGGATCGCATGAAAGAAACCAAGACCAACGATGATTTCTTTGATCAGATGAAACGCAAAGCTTCAAATTAAAATTTCAAATGAAAGGTCACCTAAGCGGTGGCCTTTTTTAGGTTGACATAAATTACAGAATGAAACAATCAAGCCTGATTTATGTAAACTTATTTTTAAGTTTTTGATTAATAAAATATTCAGATTAAAAATTGTATAACTTTTAAGTGTTTAACAAGCCTTTCTCCAATCTAAATGTTTCATTCCATTGTTATTTTCTGTTAAAAACTTCTTATTTTTTATCGTTTTTCCGTACTTTTTTGATCATTGCCAGTAGCAATTAAAAATGCGCAGTGATAGCATATTTGCAGACCAGTTAGACTGCTCCTGCGTTGTTAGTCCCTAACACAATTAGGAACAATAAAAGCACTTAACAGACTAACTTTGGTTTTTTTTAATCTCAATTTTTAGAGAGTGATGCCATGTTATTCAAAAAAATCGCTATTGCTGCTGCAGTTGCTACTACTTTAGCTTTCGTTGGTTGTGCTAAAAAAGCTGACGACGCTGCTGCTGACGCTAACCAAGCTGCTTCTGAAGCTGTAGAAGCTGCTTCTGAAGCTGAAGCTGCTGCTGACGCTGCTGCTGTAGAAGCTACTGACGTTGAAGCTTCTTCTGAAGTTGCTACTGAAGTTGACGCTGCTGCTGAAGCTGATGCTGCTGCTGCAGTTGCTACTGATGCTGCTGCTGAAGCTACTGCTGCTTCTGAAGCTGCTGCTCAATAATCTTCTAGATTATTCAGTACAAAAAAAAGAGAGCCTTTGGCTCTCTTTTTTATTTTTAAAACTGGAATTTAAAGATATTAGATTCCAGTTTTAAAAAGCAGATCAATTGACCTGCTCATTTCCCACACGTTGACGGAACTTCTGTCCGGCACGGAAGGTGACCACACGGCGTGCAGAAATCGGAATCTCTTCACCCGTTTTCGGGTTACGGCCCGGACGTTGACGCTTATCACGCAACTCGAAATTACCAAAACCCGAAAGTTTTACTTGCTCGCCTGAGATGAGCGCCTGGCTAATCTCATCGAAGAACAACTCAACCATTTGTTTTGCTTCACGACGGTTTAAACTCGTGAGCTCACTTAAATGATCAGCCATTTCTGCTTTAGTTAGTGCTGTCATGAAGCCCTCAATGTCGCTTGGTAAGTGTTTTCTAACACTTGAAGGATATTATCCATACCTGATTTAATTTCAGCATCTTCCAGTGTACGGCTTGGATGCTGCCAGAGAAGTGCAAATGCCAGTGAGCGTTTCCCTTCTTCTACTCCTTGTCCAGTGTACACATCGAACAACCAAGTTGAGTCTAAAAGCTCTCCGCCTGTTTTTTCGATAAGTCCCTGAATTTCGCTAACATTAATCTTATCACTAATTAAAAGCGCAATATCACGTCGAACCGATGGAAAACGTGATAATTCTGTAAAATTAGATACATAAGTTTGCAAAACAGCCGCTTGATCCAATTCTGCTACCCATGTGGTTGCCAGATCAAGTTCGTCTTCAAGTGAGGGATGTAAACGCCCCAAGTAACCAATTGATTGACCATTCACGAGAATTTCTGCGGATTGTCCAGGATGCAACCAGCTACGCTCTGAACGCACATATTCTACTTTGACACGACCAGCAGCCAAAATTTCTTCTACATCACCCTTAAAGTCAAAGAAGTCCATTGCAGCGGGTTTCACATGCCAAGATTCAGCATGACGTGAACCAGTCGCAATCAATGCAAAAGTTGGAATCTGTTTTAAATCATGGATGCTGCTGGCTTCTTGATAGTCAAAACGCAGACCGAGCTCAAAGAAACGTACACGGCTTTGCTGGCGGTTGACATTGTACTGAACACAAGGAATAAGGCTAGACAGCAAGGTTGAACGCATCACTGCCAAATCACTTGAAATTGGATTGGCTAATACTAATGGATTCACACTGGAATTAAGTTGCTTTTCAAGCTTTAGGTCTGCGAAGCTAAAGCTGATCGCTTCTTGGTAACCTAAAGTTACGGCAGTTTGACGGAGTTGGCCCAATTCAAACTGATCTTGGTATTTCGCCAGCTTCACATCAATCACAGGCAGGCTGATTTGAATATTGTCATAACCGTGAATACGCGCCACTTCTTCGATCAAATCTTGGTAAATCACCATATCATAACGATGTGATGGCGGTACCACTGACCACTCGCCTTCTGCTTTTACTGTAACTTCACAACCTAAACGGCTTAAAGCATCAGTAATGAACGCTGAGTCAACACTATAACCCAGCAGTTGATCGACTTGTGCTTGATTCAACTCAATTGCGTCGCGTGTTGGCAATAATGCTGCATTTTCGGCAACTGTAATTGGTCCAAACTCACCGCCCGCAAGTTCCGCAATCAATTGTGATGCGCGGTGCATAGCGATCAATGGCAATTCAAAATCGACACCACGTTCATAACGCTGAGAAGCATCAGTATGCAGGCCAAAGCTACGTGCACGACCGGCAATATGCAGTGGCGCGAAGAATGCTGATTCCAGGAAAATTTCAGTGGTTGCATCGCTGACTGCTGAAAACAAGCCACCCATAATACCAGCAATGGCCAATGCTTTTTCATCATCTGCAATCACCATCACTTTTTCATTCAGCTCCACTTCTTGTTCATTGAGCAAAACTAACTTTTCATCTTCTGTCGCTTGACGTACATGTACTGCGCCTTGAACTTTGCCGCCATCAAATGCGTGTAGCGGTTGACCCAGCTCCATCAGCACATAGTTGGTAATATCGACCAGAATGCTGTGCTGACGGATACCTGAACGTGCCAATGCACGCTCCATCCATACAGGAGTCACAGCCTTGGTATTGACGTTCTTGATCACACGACCCAAGTAACGTGGACAGCCTTCAGTCGATACAACGACTTTCTTTTCTTCGCTAATAGTCGCAGCTACTTCTTTAATTTCAGGGGCAGTTACTGGCAATTGGTTAATCACACCAATTTCACGTGCGATCCCGCGAATACTGAAGCAGTCCCCACGGTTCGGTGTAATGCTGATGTCAATCACGTTGTCATCAAGGTCTAGATATTCACGAATGTTCATACCTACTGGTGCATCCGCTGGAAGCTCTAACAAACCATCAATTTTATCTTCCAAATCGATTTCTGAAGCGCCGCACAGCATGCCTTGTGACTCGATACCACGTAGCTTGCCTTTCTTGATTTTGAAATCACCCGGAAGTACTGCACCAATGGTCGCAACCGGTGCTTTCATGCCAGCACGTACATTTGGCGCACCACATACAATTTGTAGAGGCTCACCTGAACCGATATTGACAGTGGTCACACGCAAGCGATCTGCATCAGGATGTTGTTCTACCGTCAGGACTTCCCCCACCACTACGCCGGTAAAGGGTTTAGCTGCAGGCGCAAGTTCATCCACTTCCAGACCCAACATGGTCAGTTGATCAGAAAGTTTTTCGCTATCGATGGCTGGGTTAACCCATGTGCGTAGCCAATTTTCGCTAATTTTCATTGATATAAAACCTGTAATTCAAATCTCTAGAATCCCCCTCTGCTCCCCATTTTCCAAAGGGGGAGAACTCCATCTATTTCGCGGAGTCCCTCTCCTTTTTAAAAGAAGAGGTTAGGAGAGGATTATTAAAAAGTTTTAAGCAAACTGGCGTAAGAAACGCACATCGTTTTGGAAGAACATACGTAAGTCATTTACGCCATAACGCAGCATTGCAAAACGTTCAACACCCAGACCAAAAGCAAAGCCTTTGTATTTTTCAGGATCAATGCCTGCAGCTTGCAGCACATTCGGATGCACCATACCGCAGCCCAATACTTCTAACCAGCGACCGCGTTCATCCATAATATCCACTTCCGCACTCGGCTCTGTGAACGGGAAATAAGATGGACGGAAACGTACTTTCAAATCTTTTTCGAAGAATTCGTTCAGCAGGTTAATCAGCAAACCTTTCAGTTCCGCGAAGCTGGTATTTTCAGCCACGTATAAACCTTCGATCTGATGGAACATCGGTGAGTGGGTTTGATCCGAATCACAACGGTAAACACGGCCCGGACACACGATCTGGATTGGTGGTTGCTGGGTTTCCATGGTACGAATCTGTACACCAGACGTATGCGTACGCAGCAAATGGTTCACATCAAAATAGAAGGTATCGTGCATGGCACGCGCCGGGTGATGACCCGGAATGTTCAGTGCTTCAAAGTTGTGGTAGTCATCTTCAACTTCAGGACCTGTTGCAACCGTAAAACCTGCCTTGGTAAAGAACTGGCAAATACGCTCTTGCACCTGGGTCACTGGATGGATACTGCCCACCTGTTGGCCACGACCTGGTAAAGTAATATCAATGGTTTCGCTTGCCAGTTTTTGTTCTAAGGCAGCTTTATGCAATTCTGCCTGACGTGAGGTCAATGCAGCGGTAATAGTTTCACGTACAGCATGGATTTGTGCGCCGAAGACTTTACGTTCTTCGGGATCCATTTTACCAAGCGACTTAGATTGTTCCGCGAGCTGGCTTTTTTTCCCCGTAAATTGCACTCGTACTTGATCAAGTGCAGCAAGGTCTTGAGCTGCTGCAATCGCAGCGAGCGCTTCAGTGGTCAGGGCTTCCAGTGACATAGTAACTCTCAAAGCAACAGGTTAAAAAATATTTTAAAAACCCCACATTCTAACAGTTTTTAGACACTTTGATGAAGATGCGTTTTAAGGAAAATTAGATTGGCATGATTAAATATAAAAAGTATAAGATAAACACAATATCAATCAGATCAAATCACTATGGCACTCGATCAAATTTGGAAACAGCAACTGACCCTCGTCACTTACGGCAATGAGTATTTGACTCAGGACCTGAGTTTCAATCGTTGGATTCAACATTCCATTTTTAATCAGCATCAGTTTGCCTTTCGGGATCTGATGTCACAACATCTGCTGGCCCAGCATTTCCAGATCTGGCTGGAAGGCTTGAAAAAACAAGGTGTGCGTCGCCTTAGCTTGCATCGCTCTGATTTACTGGTTGATGAAAAAAATCCGAATGCCAATGTTGAGCTATTACCACTGGCACATTTTATTGTCAGTCATGGTGCTAAAACCAAAACTGCCTGGATCATCGGCAAGGAACTGCCTGAATGGTACAGCGCAGACAATGATTACGAAGCACCTAAATCACAGCAATCCCCTTTACGCCATGAAACATTCTGGTGTTATGAGCTAAATCCTAAACTGGCCAAGCGCATTGATGTCGATCTGGAAGCCCCAAACTGGGATGATATTCAGGCCTATACCGATCATGAACTGTTTGAAAGTAGCCTTGCCCAAGATTTTACCGAACCTGCATATACCAATTTGCCTTATTACGGCACCATGCCTGCCATTCAAGCCGATAGCGAAAGTCATTTGGCCTTAATTCCCACTGACTATTCAGCGGATTATGCTCACCAGACTTTGTACCGCCTAGACGCCTTAAATGACTTTATTCAAACGAAAATCCAGCATCCCTATCGTGCAGATGGCGAAGTACTCAGCCCGGAGCAGCAACTTAACCTGCGACATTTTTCGCAAAAAATTGATGATTTAAGTGCTAAATTCATCAGCAAAGTCGCCAATCACTATAAAACTGCACAGCTAACACCAAAAGTTGCACCTGACCCATTTGTCGGTATGAGTACCGAAGACCGCTCACCAAAAATTTCTAAAGCAGAAAAACCTCAGGACCCAGGCAAATCCAGTTCATCTGCAAATGTGCTGACCTTAATTGTGATCACTGTGATTATCTGTCTGATTGGCTACTATTTCGGCCTTTAACATTTTGCCAGAAAAGCTTGAACATCACGGGCAGAATTCAATGGATATTTTGATATTCATGAGCAGGCATCAACTTGAAATAATGCTGACGATTTTGTGATGGTTTTCATCATCCATCAGATGATGGAATCACGACTGAGTATCTGTCTTAAAATTTCAGCATTATTTGAATGAGCCGAAGCTGTCATTTGCTGATCGGCCGGAAATGCTCTCTTAATTGACCGGTGGAGATATTGAGATAAAAAGATAAATCAGCCATACATTTCTAAGGGCTGATTTATTTTCTATCGTCTTTTCCCAGGTTTTAGATTTTTCTACGTTGAGCCAGCTGGGCCAGAGTATTCAAAAATTAAATGTCCCACTGATAACATAAGTCTTTAAGATTTTCGCCCAGATCACTGGCATCTCCTTCACTGACAAAATAGGCGCCGGTCTTTTCATAAAAATAACGACTGGAATTCAGGTTCAATACGCTGCATTGCATATGCTGATAGGATTTTTCTCGACTTAAACCCAGACCCAATTAAACCAAATCACGTCCAATGCCGCGACCTTGAATATTTTGAAGCAAATAAAGTGCTCTCAATTCACTGATTGGCGCATCTACCGGAAAATTAAAAGCAGCAAAACCCAAAACTTGAGCATTTTCTTCATAGACAAATACCCGTCGATTCTCCTATTCAAGCACAGAACGCCACAAGGCGGCTCTTTGTTCTACACTCAACTTATCGAGAATTTCTGGTTTAATGATATTTTGATAGCTTTCACGCCAGCTTTGTACATGCACTTGGGCAATCGGCAGGACATCGTGTTGGGTGGCAAGTCGAATCATTATTTTTAAGCCTTATTTTTGATTATGCAATTTAACAATGACTAAAAAATATAAGATTTACAATACTGATTTTTAAATAATATTTAAAATGACTACTTTTATTTAAGCATAAAAAAAGACCACCAAATGGCGGTCTTTTTTCAAGTCATAAAGACTTATGCAGCCAATGCATCTTTAGCTTTAGAAGCTAAAGCAGCAAACGCAACTGCGTCATGCATAGCGATGTCAGCAAGTACGCGACGGTCGATAATCACTTGAGCTTTTTTCAAGCCAGCGATCATACGGCTGTACGACAAACCATTTTGACGAGCACCAGCGTTGATACGTGCAATCCACAAAGCGCGGAATTGACGTTTCTTCTGACGACGGTCACGGTAAGCATATTGACCAGCTTTGATTACCGCCTGGAACGCTACGCGGTAAACGCGTGAACGAGCACCATAGTAACCTTTAGCGCGAGCAAGAATTTTTTTGTGACGGCGATGAGCCTGTACACCACGTTTTACACGAGCCATTTATAATCTCCTTAGATGTACGGGCACATACGACGAACTGAAGCAACGTCACTTACGTGAACCATTACACAGCCGCGCAATTGACGAATACGCTTAGCAGATTTTTTGGTCAAAATGTGGCGTTTGAACGCTTGTTTACGCTTAAAACCGTTAGCAGTCGCTTTAAAGCGTTTAGCTGCACCACGGCGAGTTTTCATCTTAGGCATAACAACCTCTTTTGAACACCTGTTCGGCTCGTTTGCACCATTACAAAACGACCTGCAGGTAAGGGAGCGAGTATTCTAAAGCATCTTTGTTTAAAACAAAAGCATCTTCAGCCAATAAGCGAATTTAAAGAATGATTCTAGGATTTCAGTCTGAAAAAATATCCAAGACTGAATCAGGAAAATTATTTTCAAGTTTAGAACATGGCAAAGGCCGCATAGACAAACAGATAACGTCCAATTTTAGCGATGCTGACCATCAGCAGAAAACGGACGAGGTTTTCTTTTAATAGTCCCGCAATCAGGGTAATCGGATCACCAATGATAGGCACCCAGCTCAGCAGTAAAGACCAGTAACCATATTTCTGATAGGTCTTTTGCGCCTTGAGCATCTTATCTGCTGAAACCGGAAACCACTTTTTATTTTTATAATGCTCAATCTTGAGTCCCAGATACCAGTTCACACAAGAACCCAGTATATTCCCCAAACTGGCCACCGCAATTAACAGCACTGCATGCTGCTTGTTCTGCACTAAAAGCCCCAGCAAAACCGCTTCAGACTGTAAAGGTAGTAAGGTCGCTGCACCAAAGGCCGACAGAAACAGTAAAAATAGGCTCATTACAGCATTAATGGCTCAAGCCCATTTTTTTCTTGGCTTTACTGTATTCCCAACTGGACCAAACGACTGCCGTCACCATCGCCATGATCCGCGCCCACTTATACTGCTCATTGAGCGGTGCAATTGCAGCACGGAGAATCTGCTGATCTTTGGTATTTAGGGCAGCAATCACCTGATCGATATGCACAATTTCAGCAACATACAGCACTAAACATGCAGCAATGCCGAAAAGAATGCTCCAGTAAATTCGGGTATTACTTTCAACAATCTTGGTAAAGTTCAGAAGAAAATCGTTCATATATCCATCCAATAAAAAACCACCGTAAGGGTGGCTTTATTTGCTTAAGGCTATTTTAGCATAAAGGCAGACGCTTAACTGACCTGTATCGCCAGCGCTTTCTGAACTGCAGGACGAGCATTCAAGCGATCAATATATTTAGAGACTTCTGGATAGTCTTCCAGATTAATCTGCTGCCAGTCATGCCGTAATAACCAAGGGAAAATGGCCATATCGGCAATCGAGTATTCGCCAGCCACATACTCCTGCCCGACCAGCTGCTTATTCAACACCCCATATAAACGCTTGCTTTCATTGACATAGCGCTCTGTGGCATAAGCAATCCGCTCAGGTGCAAAACGGCTAAAGTGATGATTTTGCCCGAGCATCGGCCCCAAACCGCCCATTTGCCACATCAGCCACTGTTCGACCTGAATACGCTTCACTTCATCGGCTGGATAAAACAGACCTGTTTTGCGACCCAGATATTGCAAGATCGCACCTGACTCAAAAATTGAAATGGCGCGGCCATGTGGCCCATCCTGATCAACAATTGCCGGGATTTTATTATTGGGAGAAATAGCCAGAAAATCGGACTGGAACTGGTCATTTTCCAGAATATTGATGGGAATAATTTGATATTCCAGCCCCATTTCTTCTAGAGCAATACTAATTTTATGGCCGTTGGGGGTGCCCCAATAATATAAATCGATCATTTTCTTCTAATACTCCCTGCACTTTTACTATGCGACGATGTACTCAACATAGAGGATTTAGAAAGAAACAACAAGTCTGCATTTTAAAATTATTTTTCAATAAATATCAAAATCTTATTAAAAATTTATATATTTTTTTCTTTTTGATCTTGAAAATTTCAGCTCCAAACACATATTTATTTCTGCATAAGGATTGCGTCGATCTTATGCCCTGTCGATGTCTGACATGACAGATCTTATTTTCTTGTTTTTATAACTTTGCTTTAGTGAGAAGGTTCTAATCATGAGTAACTTAAATCTTCATCCATTATTTCGTCGTAGTATTGGCTTTGATCGCTTGAATGACTTTATTGACTATGCCATGCAAAGCGATGCGCCAAATTATCCACCATATAATATCGAAAAGCATGGTGAGAATAATTACCGTATCGTGGTGGCAACTGCGGGTTTTCGTCAGGAAGAACTCGACATTCGTCTGGAAAATAAGTTGCTGACCATCTTGGGCAAGCCTGAAAACCAGAGCAATGACACTATCGAATTCCTGCACAAAGGCATTGCACGACGTGCATTTAAATTGTCTTTACGTCTGGATGAATATATTGAGGTACAGCAGGCAGACTATGAAAATGGTTTATTGATCATCGACTTGCAGCGCATTATTCCAGAAGAAAAATTGCCACGTCAAATCCCGATTGGCAATAAACTGCTCATTGCAAACGATGAAAAATCAGTGGAATAAGCTTGATTAAGTACGCAAAGGAAGGTCCGAAAGGGCCTTTCTTTTTGGCTACAGATTACCTAAGCTCATTAAGGCAATACGCTTTCTGATCATAAAAATAAACCATGAATGTGCCAGAAAACATCCTGTTTCATCAAGCTAGCCCGATCATGCGCGCTATGGGATATTTACTGTTTTGTTATCCGGTCGGAATATTCAGCATTTTTTATTTCAGCAGTGTGCGTAGCAATTCCAGTTTTTTCCAAGGACTATTATTTTTATGGCAGGAGTCTCCTGACTTTTATATTTATATTGGCGGCTTTCTTGGTCTTTCGCTGCTTATGCTGGGAACTAAACTGAAAATCACCTCACAAGCTATTTATTATACTTTGGCCGGTTTCCGCATCAGCCTGTGCTTAAAACGACATTCGGTACAGTATAGCTTTCTGAATCCACGCTATGCTTCTCTCAAAGCACATCTCAAAAGCTGGCTCTATAACATGCCAGCGCATGTGATTAGTCAACGCGATGGCACTTTGGATTTTAAATTGTGCCAGCCCGGTCTGATGAATCAAATTTTTCTTGGATTTTTCCGGATTCAGCTGTCGATGTTTTCCCGCCCGCAAGCTCAACAGATTATGCAGGCCATACAAAGTGCCTGGAACTTTAGAGCATAAAAAAAGCCCTGCATATGCAGGGCTTTTTTCGCTTAATGAGTGCTTACTTTTTCTTTTTAGGACCAAGTAGCATACCCATTTGACGGCCTTCCATTTTCGGCATCTGCTCAACAGTACCGAATTCAGCCACGTCAGCTTCAATTTTTTGCAATTGAGCTAGACCCAACTGTTGGTGCGCCATTTCACGACCACGGAAACGAAGCGTGATTTTCACCTTGTTACCTTCTTCAAGGAACTTGATGATTGCACGTAGTTTTACGTTGTAATCACCAACATCAGTACCCGGGCGTAGCTTGATTTCTTTCACCTGGACTTGATGTTGTTTTTTCTTCGCTTCTTTCTGCTTTTGCTTAAGATCAAACAAATGCTTGTTGAAGTCCATGATCTTACATACTGGTGGTTCAGCGTTTGCTACGATCTCAACAAGATCAAGTTCAACACTTTCTGCTGCGCGTAGGGCGTCAGCTAAGCTTACAATCCCTTTCTGCTCACCATTTTCGTCTACAAGACGGACTTCTTTCGCACGAATTTCATCATTCAAGGCAGGACGGTTTGATTTGTTACCGCCCTGTTGATTACGGTCAGGCTGTTTAATCGCTGTTACTCCACAATGTACCGGCCGCGTTCGGCTACGGCTGCTTTTACTAGGTCAACGAAAGCATCGATTGACATAGTACCCAAATTTGTTCCTGAGCGGGTACGCACGTTTACGGTACCTTCCTCTACTTCACGGTCCCCAAGTACCAGTAAGTAAGGAATACGCTCTAATGTACGTTCACGAATCTTAAAGCCGATTTTCTCATTTCTCAAGTCAGAAATTGCACGGATACCGTTTTCTTTAAGTTTTGCGACGACTGACTCACATGCCTCAGCTTGAGAATCGGTAATGTTCATTACACATGCTTGCATTGGTGCCAACCAAGGTGGCATGAAGCCTGCGTAGTGTTCGATCAGTATACCAATAAAACGCTCGAAACTGCCAAGAATTGCACGATGTAACATTACTGGCTGATCGCGGTCATTATCTTCAGTGACATAAGACGCATCTAAACGTTCTGGCAAGTTAAAGTCACACTGAATGGTACCACACTGCCAGACACGACCTAAGCAGTCTTTCAGAGAGAATTCAATCTTCGGACCGTAGAATGCGCCCTCACCTGGTTGAAGCTCCCACTCAAGACCCGCAGCATCTAAAGCATCTGCCAAAGATTTTTCTGCCATATCCCAAAGCTTGTCATCACCCACACGTTTTTCAGGACGCGTCGACAACTTCATTTGTACTTCTTCAAAGCCAAAATCTTTGTATACATCCAGTGTCAATTTGATAAAGTCTGCAACTTCAGGACCAATCTGCTCTTTGGTACAGAAAATATGCGCGTCATCTTGGGTAAAGCCACGTACACGCATAATGCCGTGTAAAGAACCTGATGGTTCGTTACGGTGACATGAACCGAATTCTGCTAAACGTACAGGAAGATCACGGTATGACTTCAAGCCTTGATTGAACACTTGTACGTGACAAGGACAGTTCATTGGCTTCACCGCATAGTTACGGTTTTCAGAATGCGTAGTGAACATATTGTCTGCATAGTTAGCAGCATGTCCTGATTTTTCCCAGAGCGTGAAATCAACCACTTGCGGTGTACGGATTTCTTCATAACCGTTGTCTTGCTGAACTTTACGCATGTACTGTTCAAGAACCTGGTAAATGGTCCAGCCGTTCGGATGCCAGAACACCATACCTGGTGCTTCTTCTTGCATATGGAACAAGTCTAGCGCTTTACCGATTTTACGGTGATCGCGTTTTTCAGCTTCTTCAATACGTTTTACATAGGCAGCAAGCTGTTTTTTGTCTGCCCACGCTGTACCGTAAATACGTTGTAGCTGTTCGTTTTTCGCGTCACCGCGCCAGTAAGCACCAGAGATTTTAGTCAACTTGAACGATTTGAGGAATTTGGTATTTGGTACATGCGGACCACGGCACATATCCAAATAATCCTGATGGTAGTACAAGCCCATTTGTGTTTCTTCAGGCATGTCTGCGATCAGGCGCAATTTGTATTCTTCGCCACGCGCAGTGAATTCAGCAATGACTTCATCACGCGGCGTCATTTTTTTCACAACATCATAGTCTTGATCGATGAGCTTTTTCATACGCTCTTCAATCGCTGCCATGTCGTCTAAGGTAAACGGACGTGGCATCCAGATGTCATAGTAGAAACCTTCCTCAATGACCGGACCAATGACCATCTTTGCTTCTGGGAACAGTTGCTTAACCGCATGACCGACCAAATGCGCACAAGAATGGCGAATGATCTCGACACCGGCTTCGTCTTTAGGCGTGATAATTTGTAATGTTGCATCTTCAGTGATGAGATCAGACGCATCAACCAAACGATCGTTGACACGACCAGCAACTGTATTTTTTGCAAGACCAGGACCAATGCTAAGTGCAACGTCCATCACAGATACGGCGTGATCAAACTGTTTTTGATCGCCATTTGGCAAAGTGATAATTGGCATAAGAAATCCTTAAGGAGTGATGCCCCGTACCATGGAGCATATCACCGCGAGATTATGATCGAGGCACAGCCTCAAAAGATAAAAACGGTGGATAAATAAAATCGATTCGAATTTTACACGGCTTGGCCGCATGATTAAACCTTTTCCCAATAAAAATAAGATTTACCGTCAAATCTGTGCCTGATCTTTAAGGGCTTAAGCTCATTTTTGCCTTCAGAATGTGCTTATTCCCGGAACGTCTGCCACTCAATCAATGTTCGCTCATGATAAACATACAACTGGTCGAATTGCGGGATGACAGCTTCACTTTGTGTCGGTCTTAAAAACATATAATCATCGACATGAATATCGCACTGCATGGGCACCTGAAGCATTTCCTGATTACTGCTGCGGCCATACAACACATGCGGCCGGCTTTTTTCAGGGTAGATATAATCCGCTCGCCAATAGCCGCCATAAATAAATACGGCTTTATCTTGATGTGGAAGATAATTTAGTAGTTCCAAACCGGGAATCTGGCCACAAGGCAAAACTTTTAAAATGGGTGCGGCAATCCAGAGTGCACATTGCAGTTCAGCCAGATTCGCCAGATCAAAATCGCCTGGCTTGAGCAGCATCGAGCCAAAAGCCAGGTCATTACAGACACTTTGCTGGCAATGCTGCATAAAGGTCGGACTGCCACCGCCATTAAAACAGAGACCTTCATGCCATAAATCAGGGAATTGCTGCTGAATCATCGTTTTGTATTGTTGATACATCTGCTGCGATTGCTGATAACTTTTTTCAGGACTTTTCAGAATTTTTGGTAATTTGGCGACATGTGCATCATAGCCCATTAGACCCGAGAATTTGATATAAGCCGCGTTGTCCTGAATCAGCTCCATTAAGGCTATAAATTGCTGCTGCGTTTGTACGCCGCCACGATGCAGCCCTACATCAATTTCAATATTGACATTCAGGCAGGTATTCAAGCTTTGCGCGAGTTGCAGATATTGTTTTAATCGTTCCACATCATCAATTAGCCATTGAATAATTACTTGATCATTGGCTTTATTTTGATCAGACAAAGTTTGATAAAAATGTTTGACAGCCTGAATCGGCATCGGTTTACCCAACAAGATATCGGCTTGCTGAAATGTCCCTATAATCTCCAGCAGATGCGGCAGATGAAAGACCATAAAGCGCTGGGTATTTAGTTTTTCACTGGCCAGTTTGAGTAGCTGAATGCTGGCTAAAGACTTCACTACCAGACGTGGTTTTAACTTCGCAGGCAATTTTGACTGTACATAGTCCAAATTACGTTGATAGGTTTTTAAATCTAAAATCAGTTGCGGTGTGCCAGTGCCCTGCCGTTTTAATTCCTGCGTCAGTTGCTGAAAATAATTTGATTGCATCGCCCTCTCCTCATTTCCCAGATAAAAACAATTCTTTTAAATATGGATTCAGCCATTTTTGCTGTGGATCCAATTGCTGACGTAGCACCATGAAATTATCCCATTTCGGGTAGAGTTCGCGCAGCGAGGCTGCGCTCATACTATGTAACTTGCCCCAATGCGGTCGTCCCTGATATTTCTGTAAAATCGGCTCGACCAGATCAAAGATCGCGTGGTAATCCTGTTTATAAAATTGATGAATCGAAATGGAGACCGAATCACGCTGATAAAAAGGACTTAGCCAGATCTCATCGCCTTTGACATAACGAAACTCGATCGGGAAAAACATCGGCACTTGGTGTTTGCATAAAACATGCAGAATCTCGTCCAGACACTGCAAGCCAAACTCAACCGGAACCTGATATTCCATTTCATTAAATCTGGTCTTACGCGGAGTTGGAAAAATTCTGGATGAACAGTCTACATAACGAGTCGGTTTGACAAATACGCCGAGCAGTTTTTGCAGATAGGGATTTGTCTTTGGGAAGAGTCGCGTCAATTCCGAACATAGAGTCAATAAAATATCTTCCGGAAGCCAGCTATCTGTTCTCGGCTGAATGGTTGCATCCGTTTCATCCAGAGTTTTCAGCATCACTTGATCGGCATGTAAAAAAGCCCAAAATTCAATATACCGATGCTGATGTTTCCATTGATCAATATGGGTAAATATGTCTTTTAATGAACAGAGCCGAATCTGTTCTTTTAGTTTATATCGTGGTCGATTTTGCAGGGTTATTTGGGTCAATATGCCTAAGCTGCCCAATGCCACCCGTCCAGCCTGAAATATCTCAGCATTCTGCTCACGATGACATTGCAACAGCTCTCCATCCGCGGTCAGTAATTCAAAGCCTTCCACGAAAGCAGAGATGCAAGGTAAATCGATGCCCGTGCCATGCGTTCCGGTAGAAATCGCTCCGGCCAGACTTTGCTGGTCTATATCGCCCTGATTGATTAAGGCCTGATTGATCGGTACCAGATCTTTCCCCAAATCATATAAACGCGTCCCGGCCCGCACGGTGCATTGGGTTTTCTCTTGATCAAAGGCAACGATACCTTTTAACAAATCGAGATTAAGCAACACCTCATCTGTTTTGGCCAATGGGCTAAATGAATGTCCTGCACCCACTGCACGAATGTGTGCATGGGTCTTCACTAAACTTTGTAATTCACTGATCTGGCTGGGCTGAACAATCCGAGCGGCACTGAACTGGCTCCCCGACCAGTTTCGCCAGACGTCATTCGCCTGTTGTATTTTCATTATTCTTCCTGGACTCATATTATTTTAATGGCTGAACTAGAGTAAAATACCTAAAAAATCAAACTTGGGAACCCATGCGTTCAAAACATTTAAGTAGGGTTAAATATTTTTATTAATATTCAAATACTTAAAATTTGTAAAATCGTACTCGACTAAAGCATAAATGCAAGATTTCTGAGAAATACATATCTTTTCAACAGGATATGAAAATAAATATAGAATGGAGTTTTCCAATGGTTAGCGCATATGATGAATTACCGCGTACCCCTGCAAATTTTGTAGCCTTATCACCTTTACGCTATCTTGATCGTGCAGCTTATATCTATCCCAATCAGAATGCGATTATTCACGGTAAACGCCGGATCACCTGGCGTGAGAAATACAATCGTTGTCGTCAGTTTGCCAACCAACTCCAAAAACTAGGTATCGGTAAAAATGATACCGTGTCTGTCCTGCTGCCTAACGTCCCTGCCATGATCGAAGCACATTTTGCTGTACCGATGGCAGGTGCAGTCCTGAATACTTTAAATACCCGTCTCGATGCCAAAACACTGGCTTTTATGCTGGAACACGCTGAAAGCAAAGTGCTCTTGGTCGATCCTGAATTTACCGCACTTGCGACTGAAGCACTTGCCTTGGTGTCACAGGATATTTATGTCATTGATGTGGCCGATGCAGAGTTTGAAGGTGAAGATAAGCGTATTGGTCAAATCGAATATGAAGACTGGATTGCGCA
Source organism: Acinetobacter lwoffii (assembly GCF_024129855.1). Lineage (GTDB taxonomy): Bacteria > Pseudomonadota > Gammaproteobacteria > Pseudomonadales > Moraxellaceae > Acinetobacter > Acinetobacter lwoffii_L. Next base: position 62,097 of record NZ_JAMXXC010000010.1, on the reverse strand, counting down.
AGGCGACGCAAACTTTGAATGGCATTTGCCTCAAGATGAATGGGATGCTATCAGCTTAAGTTATACCTCCGGTACCACCGGCAATCCGAAAGGCGTGGTCTATCATCATCGCGGTGCCTACATTAACGCAGCCAGTAATATTATCGCCTGTGGCATGACACCACGCGCTACCTATTTATGGACACTTCCGCTGTTCCACTGTAATGGCTGGTGCTTTGCCTGGACCATGGCGGCCAATGGCGGAACCAACGTTTGCTTGCGTAAAGTCGATGCTGAACTGATCTTTAAACTGATTGCTGAACATAAAGTCGATTACTTCTGTGGGGCACCGATTGTCTTGTCAATGCTGATTAACGCACCTGAAGAGAAAAAGGCCAAGATTGATCACCGTGTCGAAGTGATGGTCGCGGGTGCTGCACCGCCAGCTGCGATTATCGAAGGCATGCGCAATATCGGTATTAATGTAACGCATGTTTATGGCTTGACTGAGACCTATGGCCCTTCTGCCCTATGTGCATCTCAGGCAGGCTGGAGTGATTTATCCATTCAGGAACAGGCGCAGTTGCACTCCCGTCAGGGCGTACCGTATCCATTGCAAGATGGCATGAAAGTACTTGATCCGGATACCATGCAGGAAGTGCCACACGATGGCCAGACCATGGGTGAAATCATGTTCCGTGGCAATATCGTGATGAAAGGCTATCTGAAAAATCCCGAAGCTACCGCGGAAGCCTTTGCGGGAGGCTGGTTCCATACAGGAGATCTGGCAGTTTGCCAACCGGATGGCTATGCCAAAATTACCGACCGCTCTAAAGACGTGATTATTTCCGGCGGAGAAAATATTTCTTCACTTGAAGTGGAGGAAGTACTGTATCAGCATCCGGCGGTGCTGACTGCGGCGGTAGTCGCCAAGCCTGATCCACGCTGGCAGGAAGTTCCTTGTGCCTTTATCGAACTCAAAGAAGGAATAACAGCTTCGGAAGAAGAAATTATGGAATTCTGCCGTGAGCATCTGGCCCGTTTTAAAGTGCCTAAGGATGTGGTGATTACCGAAATTCCAAAAACTTCGACCGGAAAATTGCAGAAATTTGTTTTACGTGAATGGGCCAAAGAGCGCGCGCAAGGTGAATTCTCTTAATTCCATACAAACGTGTTCTTTCAAAATCTACTCAATAAAAAATCGTGCTAAGAAAACTTAGCACGATTTTTTATTGAAATAACCTCTCCCAAACCCTCTCCTGCAAGGAGAGGACTTTAAGGAACTTACATCTCAACCATTTCTACCCCATCAATGCGTGCCACAGTCATCAAGTCTTTATCACCACGACCTGAAACCGTCGCAATAATAATCTGATCCTTGTCCATGGTCGGTGCAAGTTTAGTGACATAAGCCATAGCATGTGCGCTTTCTAACGCCGGAATAATGCCTTCAATCTTGGTCAAGTCGCGGAAACCCTGTAAAGCTTCCTGATCATTGATCGGCACGTATTTCACGCGATCCATATCTTTCAGAAAACTATGTTCCGGACCCACACCCGGATAATCCAGACCTGCAGAAATTGAATGTGTTTCGATGATCTGGCCTTGCGCATCCGACATCAGATAAGTACGGTTACCATGCAGAACACCGACATGACCGGCATTCAATGGCGCAGAATGTTTACCTGATTCAATCCCATGACCTGCTGCTTCAACGCCGTACATTTTCACATCTTGGTCATTCAGGAATGGATAGAACAAGCCCATTGCATTAGATCCACCACCGACACATGCTACCAGGGCATCTGGTAAACGGCCAGCCTGTTCCAGAATCTGACGGCGTGCTTCACGACCAATGATCGACTGGAAATCACGAACCAGTTGCGGATATGGGTGTGGACCTGCCACAGTACCAATCACGTAATAAGTTGAATCAACATTGGTCACCCAGTCACGCATGGCTTCATTCATGGCATCTTTTAAGGTTTTAGAGCCACTTTCTACCGGCACAACCGTCGCGCCTAATAAACGCATACGGTAGACGTTCATCGCCTGACGTTTTACATCGTCTGCGCCCATGAATACTACACATTCAAGACCTAAACGTGCTGCAATTGTTGCCGTTGCTACACCATGCTGGCCTGCACCTGTTTCGGCAATAATACGTTTCTTGCCGGAAAGCTTCGCCAGTAAGGCCTGACCGATTGTGTTATTTACTTTGTGCGAACCGGTATGGTTCAGGTCTTCACGTTTCAGGTAAATCTGTGCGCCACCCAACTCTTTCGACCATCGTTCAGCATGATATAAAGGACTCGGACGACCGACGTAAAACGCCATGTCACGGTCAAATTCTGCCAAAAACTGCGCATCATCTTTCATACGGAAATAGAGCTTTTCCAAGTCTTCTAAAGCCGCCATGAGTGTTTCTGACACAAAACGTCCGCCATGAATACCGAAATGCCCGCGTTCATCCGGGAATTGGGTATAGTCAACTGCCTGACTGTTCTGGCTAGTACTTTGCTGATCCACGATGGACTCCTTGCATAAAGCGTTCTATGAGTTGTTGGTCTTTAATACCTTTTGCGGACTCGACACCGCCACTCACATCCACGGCATAAGCCTGTGTGGTGAGAATTGCCTGTTCGATATTGTCAGGATTTAAACCGCCTGCCAAGATCAAGGGAATATTGAGTTTGGGAAATGTGTCCCAATCGAAGCTGTGCCCTGTGCCACCTTTCAGATCAGGATGCCATGCATCTAATAGCACTGCGCTTGCGCCTGCATCTTGATAACCTTGAATTTCTGCGACTGCATCCAGATCAGGTTTTACCTGAATGGCTTTATACCAACGGCGTCCGACCTGCTGGGCGATAGCCTGACACTGTTCAGGTGTTTCATCGCCATGAAATTGTAAAATATCCAGCGGTATTTTATTTAAAATCGCCTGGATTTCATCTGCGTGACTATTCACAAATAAACCCACCGCCTGTACATAAGCTGGAACCGACTGAATCAGGATTTCAGCCTGCTCTAAAGTGACATGCCGCGGACTCGGTGGATAAAATACAAATCCTATCGCGTCACAGCCAGCATTGGCTACGGCATGTACATCTTCAACTCGGGTGATTCCACAAATTTTGGCACGGGTTCGCATATTATGTTGGCTCTAGATCTACCAATGTATTGAACAATCTGTAAGATTGGGGCAAATCATTGTAATGCAATTTTTCTGACTTGCGTAAAAGTTCATCCGGATTATTCTCGATGCAGATTGTTTATAAGGCATACAAACTTTATACTGCGCTCACTTTGCAGCAAGTCCAAGCCTTCAGGCTTTAGGGAAGCTGGTGTAAATCCAGCACTGCCCCCGCAACGGTAAAAAATGAAACGTCTATCAATTTAAACTCTTCGGTTTACACCACTGCATCTTGATGTGGGAAGGTGGATATACAGCAAAGTCGCTGCTTTGCACATTTAAGTCCGGAAACCTGCTTGTTGTGTTCTATAACTCAATCATTCACGGGGAAGTGAATGTAGGGAGCTTTAACATGTCACTTCATTGTCAACCTACTGCCTTGGTAGGTGCGATCGCACTTGCGTTGGGTACCACCTCATCTGTTTTTGCTAACGAGCAAAAAGTTGCGAAAGCATCTTTAGATACCATTGTGGTCACGGCAACTCGCTCTGCAGAAAACATTGAAAATGTACCAGCGCGTATTTCGATTATTGAACCTGTAATTCTTGAGCAATCACCTCTTAAAGCACTACCAGATTTACTCAAAACAGACCCAAGTATTAATGTCGTGCAATCGGGTGGTTATGGCCAGCAAACTTCTATTTTTTTACGCGGTACCAATTCCAATCAAGTTTTAGTACTACGTGATGGTGTTCGTTTAAATACAGCCACCACAGGTGCAGCGTCTATTCCTTTTTTAGACACCACTGATCTTAAACAGATTGAAGTATTAAAAGGCCCTGCGTCTGTGCTTTATGGTACAGACGCAATTGGTGGTGTAGTGCAGTTTGTAACAAAAACGCCTGAAAAAACGAGTGCCTTTGTAACAGGTGAAATTGGTGAGAATCAAACCTACAAATCAATTATTGGGGCTGACTTGGCAGAAAATGGGGTGTATGCGCAGATTCGCGGTCAAGTTTTAGAAACTGACGGCACACCTGTATTCAATATCAATGACAACCGTGACTACAGTTATGATCAAAAAGGCTATAGTGCAAAATTCGGTATTGAAAAAGAGCGTTATGCAACATCACTCGATTACAGTCAAAATTCAGGAAATGTCCAATACAGTAATTGGGGTGCATTTTCCAGCCAAGATTTTGAAAATAAAATTGTAAACTTAAAAGGTCGTATTAACCCAACACAAGCCACTGAAATTAATGCACGTCTATCTCAGTTTAAAGATGACTTAGATCAGGTCACATCAAGCAGCTTTGTACATAGCACCACGCAAGAAGCAGAAATCTATGGCAAATGGAATTTCACAGCAGCACAAAATGTTTTACTGGGCATTACCCAGCGTAATACCGATGCAAAAACCCAGGCTATTGATGAAGATATTAATTCAACAGGCTACTATATTCAGCATCAGTATCAGACAAATAGCTTAAGCACTCAGATGGGTGTGCGTGTCGAAGATAACGAAAAATTTGGCTCACATACCGTTGCACAAGGTGGTATCCGTTATCAATTGCTCCCTAATACCAGCATTTATACCAATATTGGTTCAGCATTTAAGGCACCGACTTTAAATGATATGTATGCTTTTGGCGGCAATGATCAACTGAAGCCTGAAGAAAGCATTTCGTATGAAATGGGGATAGATCAAAAACTTCCATTAAATATTTTAGTAGGTGCTTCCGCTTTCTATACGGAAGTCGATAATTTAATTAATTCGGAATGTATTATTGATTGTGGAGAAGAGTGGCTTCCAACTACTGTTTACCAAAACCAAAACATTGATGAAGCCAAGATGACTGGCGGCGAATTGACGGCACAATGGGCAAAAGATCAGTTCTTTATTAATGCCGGTTACACTTATGTCAAAACTGAAGATACGAAACAGAATTCAGAGCTATTACGTCGCCCTCGTCAGTCATTCACTGTATCGACAGGTCTACAAAATGCCGATTACGGTTTAAGTGCTGCAATGGTAGCAAAATCGAAAGCGAAGGACTTTAGTCGTGATATTCCAGGTTATGCACGTGTTGACTTAAATGCATATTGGAATATTAATCCAACAGTTAAACTGTTTACTAACATTGAAAATGTCGGTGATGTGAAATACAAAACTGTGCATAGCGCTGGTGACCAGTACTATGTGAACGGTGGCCGTCTCGCTTCTGCAGGCATCACCTTTAAATACTAAGCTCTAAACAGCAAAAAACTTTAAAACAGCGCAGTTTATGGATAATGTTATGACCGACATTATCCTTTTTTATTATCTTCATTAAAAATTCAAGGAACACATATGGGCCACCGTTTAAGCAAAATCTACACCCGCACAGGCGATTCAGGTACCACAGGACTCGGTGATGGCTCACGTGTTGCCAAAGATGATTTGCGTATCACAGCACTCGGTGATGTCGACGAACTAAATGCCGTGATTGGCGTATTACGTGCACAAATTTCAGCAAGTAACATTGAAGATCAAGCTACTTGGGATAAATCTTTAAGCCTGATCCAGCACTGGTTATTTGATCTGGGCGGTGAAGTGTGTATTCCGGGTTTTAATCTGGTGCAACCGATATCGATTGAGTTTCTGGAAAATGATATCGACCGCATGAATGAAGCTTTGCCGATGTTAAAAGATTTTATTCTGCCTGCTGGAACGTTGGTGTGCAGCTTTGCCCATCAGGCCCGCGTTGTTTGTCGTCGTGCAGAACGCAGCGTGATGTCGGTACATCACCGTGACCAAAACATTCAGGCAGCGTCACTGCAACTACTTAACCGTTTATCGGACTGGTTATTTGTAGCATCACGTACCCTGCAACGTGCTGAGGGCGGTTCCGAAGTGCTGTGGCAAAAAAATATCAATGACAGCATCGAAAAGTAAAATTATGTTTCAAGTTGCTATCTAAAAATACACGTCAGATGTCTCTTGATTTTACAGAACATCTGACGAAAATAGAAAGTGTCACTCTTCTGTCACGTAGCCCTCGCAAAATGAACTTAACTTTCCCACTCATGAGCATCTTATGCGCATAATTGGTCATCGTGGTGCACGTGGCGAAGCCCCTGAAAATACCTTGGGCGGTTTTCAATATATTCAGGAGATCGGCATTCGCGCCGTTGAGTTTGATGTCCGTCAGCTCAAAGACAATGCCTTAATCATCATGCATGATGACGACTTTGTGCGTACCACCGGTTTGCAGAAGCATCTATACGAGTGTAACCGTCAAGATCTTACCCAATATAATCACGCAGTGGCCTGGTCAGAATGGAATAAAATTGAATCGACCCCACTGCTCGATCAAACCTTAAATGTCATTCGAAATTTCGAGCATATTGAAGTCGAAATTAAAAGCGTAGCATCTGAAGCAGCAGCTGAAAAAATCGCGTTTGAAGTCGAACAGCAGTTACAAGGCTATGAGCAGGCAGCTATTATTACCAGCTTTGATGCCAAAATTCTGGATGCTTTCAAACAGCAAAACTCACGTTTAAAACGCGGTTTATTGATTGAAACCGATGTCAAACATCAGGCCATTGATCAGGCGCTGGAACTTGGATGCTGTCATATTGGCTGGATGGATGAACTGGCCAGTAAAGACCTGATTCAGGCCACTCAGGCTGCCGAGTTGAATATCAGTGTCTGGACGGTCAATGATGTGACCCGAGCTAGACAGCTGCGAGACTGGGGCATTCAGGGGCTGATTACCGATTATCCAAAATTGATGCTACAACAACTCTAGATAATCTCTCTTAGCCTTGATTGATCTCGGTATTTCTTGACCCAGTTCATGTCGATAATACAATAAGGAAAGCGTGAATCGTCCTTAATCAGATTTTATTTGAAAGTGAAATAAAGTTGTCCAACATCTATATTCCGCAAATTTGCTGATAATATTGTAGAAATTATGAACAACCATTTTCCTCTGATTCATTCGGTTTCCATTTTCTGAAAGAGTGATAATCCTCAGTCACTTAGTAGGAAATCAGAACCCGTCTACGCTCGCAAAATGGTCACTTCTGCCCTACTAATTCTGTTACCGACAAGTACAATACAACCGTACAATAATGCTAGTGATGCCTTAGGGCACATGCTAATATGGACAAGATAGGCTGCTGTTAAAACCAACAGTAGTTTCTGCTTTTTGTTATACCTTCCGAGGTTCTAGGAGTGCTGTTGGAGATGAATGCTCCCTTACCCAAAGCCCCCATCAACTGGATTGCTGTGTTTGCATTGGTATTTTTACCGATCGTAGCCCTGATTGCGATTCCGTTGTATGCGTATCACCATGATTTTAGCGCTGCCGCTTGGATCAGTATGTTTGTTTTACTGGGCGTAAGCAGCCTCGGCATTACAGCAGGATACCATCGCCTGTGGGCACATCGTGCTTATGAAGCCACTTTACCATTAAAAATCATCTTGATGATTATGGGTACATTTGCTGTACAGAATAGTATTTTATTCTGGGCATCTGGTCACCGTACCCATCACCGTCATGTCGATGATGTTGATCAAGACCCGTACTCGATCAATAAAGGCTTCTGGTACGCACATATTGGCTGGATGTTACGTGATTATCCATCTGGTGCTGCCAACTATAAAAATGCGCCAGATCTGTTAAAAGACAAAGTGGTGATGTTTCAGGACAAATACTACGTTCCTTTAGTAATAGCTGTTCATGCCGCGATTTTATTGCCAATTGGCTGGGCAGTCGGCGATGTCTGGGGCGTATTGCTGTTGGGTGGATTAATGCGTTTAATCCTGAGCCATCATGTAACCTTCTTCATTAACTCGCTATGCCACATGTGGGGAAATCGTCCTTATACCGATGAAAATACTGCACGTGACAACTTCGTACTCGCGGTTGCAACTTGGGGTGAGGGTTATCATAACTATCACCATATTTTCCAATACGATTACCGTAACGGCGTAAAATGGTGGCAGTATGATCCAACCAAATGGTTGATCTGGACTTGTTCTAAACTTGGTTTAGCCAAGAACTTGCGCCGTATTCCTAGCTTTAATATCAAAAAAGCGGAATTGGCAATGAAGTTTAAATATGCCGAACAGGATCTTGCGGTGTATGGCCATGATGTGTCTGAAGATATCTCGGCGGTAAAAACCAAGATCGCACAGGAATATGATGCATTTACCCAAACTTTAAATGACTGGGCGAAGTTGAAAGAACAAGAAATTCAGGTCAAGAAAGCGTCTATGGCTGAAAAAATCCATCAGATGGATGACAAGCTGAAAGTTGAATTCCAGCTGGTTGAACAGCGTCTTTCTCATCATCGTCAAACCTTGAATCTACTGGTTCGTAATTTGAAAAAATCTGCAGTTTCTCAATAAAAGCTATTGAACATTAAAGCCCCGATTGGGGCTTTTTTTATGTCTGAAAGATAACGTGAACTCTCGCTTATACAACAGTTTTATACAGCTATCTTTGTTATAGTAAATTTATTCCAATCCTGTACTAATGCCATGTATTTTAACTCTCGCTATCAAACACTTCCTGCTCGCCTCTATCACCATCAAGTTCCGCTGCCGTTAAAAGGTGCGAAAGCCGGACATTTTAATGCAGCTTTAGCAGAGCAATTGCAATGGTCGGATGAAGACAAGGCGCAATGGGTCGAGATTTGTAGTGGTCAGAAAGTTTTTACTGAATTTGAACCCTTGGCTATGGTCTATGCAGGTCATCAGTTTGGACAATGGGCAGGACAGTTGGGAGATGGTCGCGGGTTGTTGATTGCGCAAATTCTGGATAAAAATAATCAGACCATTGACCTGCATTTAAAAGGTGCTGGTTCAACGCCTTATTCACGCATGGGCGATGGTCGTGCCGTACTGCGTTCAGTTATTCGTGAGTATCTGGCGGGCCATGCCTTAAATGCCTTGGGTGTGGCATCCAGTAATGCAGTCGGTTTTACTTCATCAATGCAAGGTATTCAGCGTGAGAAGCTAGAGCCGGGCGCGATGATGCTGCGTACTTCTGACTGTCATATCCGTTTCGGGCATTTTGAATGGATCAATCAGTATCAGCCAGATCTGCTGGCTGAATTTACCCAGAAATGTATCGAATGGCATTATCCGGAATGTCTGCAAGCCGAACAGCCGATTCTGAGCTTTGCCACCAAAGTTATTCAGCGCACTGCGATGATGATTGCCAAATGGCAACTGGTCGGTTTTGCACATGGCGTGATGAATACCGACAACCTGAATATTACCGGTTCAACTTTGGACTTTGGTCCTTATGGCTTTATGGAGCGCTTCCGTCCGAATTGGATCAATAACCACTCGGATTATCAAGGTCGTTATACCTATCAGCAGCAGCCGAGTATTGGGCATTGGAATTTATGGCAATGGTTAAATAATCTGGTGCCGCTCTGCCCTACCGATTATGACAAAGAACAATGGAAACAGGATTTAGCTGCATGTCTGGAGCACTATGAGCCAACCTTCTTGGAACATTATAAACATGGTTTAAACCAGAAAATGGGCTTGCCAAGTTTCCATAAAGACAGTTTTGACTGCGCAATGGCCTTTCTGCGAATTTTGCAAAGTGAACAACTGGACTACACCCAGAGTTTTATCCGTCTGCAAAATAAAGACTATGAAGCCATTAAAGATGATTGTCTGGACCGACGCCAGTTTGAAGCATTCTTGGCGCAATATGGATCTATCCGTGAACACCAGGATATAGAAGAATTGGATGCCGCAATGCAACTGGCCAATCCGCATTATATTCTGCGGAATCATATGGCACAGAAAGCCATTGAACTAGCAGAGCGGGATGATTTTTCTGAAGTAGACCGCCTGTTTAAATTATTGAGTCAGCCTTATCAGAAACAGCCAGATCTGGAACAGCCTGAAGATTTAGCACCATTGCCAAGTGACGTGCCAGAAGTGATGGTGAGTTGTTCGTCTTAATAAATAGACTCAAAAAACATGCAAAAAATTGATCAAACTAAATTGACACGTGAAATTATTGAAACAGCATATAAGCTGCTTACTCACAAACTCGCATTTGGAGGATTAATTACACATAACGAAAGTGCTTTCCAATTAGAATTAGGACATATTTTAAAAACACTTGGGCAGTTGTATGAGTTTAGGTTAAGCGACAAATTCCATTTAGAGTTTGAAACATTTTTACCTTTAAAAACAACGAGTATTAAGAGTCAATCTGAGCGAGCAAGAATTGATATTTTAATTCGTTATCAAGATGGTGATCATCAAACTTGTGCTGCTATAGAACTAAAATTCTTTAAGAAAAGTAATCATCGGGAACCTAACAACCGTTACGATGTCTTTAAAGATCTTTCAAATTTAGAACTTTACAAGAGAAATGGAATCGACATTTGTTATTTCATTCTCGCAACTGATCATGCCCACTATTGCAACCAAATAAAATATTCGGATGATACCCGTGATTTTGATTTCAGGCATAAAAGTACGTACAAAGAAGGAACGATATTAAGTTATAGAACTCCTAAGCCTTACGGAAACGATATTACACTCATGCAAGACTATGAGTTTTTATGGGACCAGATTAACGATTTATATTTTCTGAAAGTACAAGTTTAAATAAATGTGGATGGTTAATAATAACATCCACATTTATTTTTTAATCAATCTTCAGGATATTCAAAACGGTAGCCCACACCATACACCGCCTGAATCCACTCATGACGGTTACCGGTTTCAGCCGCATCTGAAATCTTACGGCGTAAATTCTTGATATGACTGTCAATGACACGGTCAGCCACATCAAAACTGTCCGGATTAATATGATCCAGCAATTGCGCACGTGAATATACCTGTCCGACATGTTCCAGGAATAACTCCAGTAAACGGAATTCGGTCGGCGTTAAATTCAAGGCTTTTTGTTGATACCAGATGCGCTGTTGTGATTTGTCCATACGGAATAAATCATTGCTTTCCGGTTCTGATTTACGATCCAGACGACGTAACACAGCCTGTACACGCGCGACCAGTTCTTTCGGACTAAATGGTTTACAGAGATAATCATCTGCACCCATATTCAGACCCAACACACGGTCAATTTCTTCAGTACGTGCAGTCACCATAATAATCGGTAAATCCGACTGTTCACGTACTTTACGGCAAATGGTCAGGCCGTCCATACGCGGTACCATCAAGTCCAGAATCATCAGACTCGGTTTACGCTGGGTAAAACTGTTATATGCTTCCTGCCCATCATGAAACATACTGACCTCAAAACCAGCAGCTTCCAGATAGTCTCGCACCAACTGTGCAAGTTCGATTTCATCTTCAACCAGCATGACATGTTTCATCAATCTATTCCCTTCATGGTTTCATTTGTTTAGGAAAGCTCAGCTTGCATCGTAAACCACCCAGTGGTGAATGTGCAAAGCTTAAGCTGCCGCCCAGCGCCTGCGTAATTTTACATGATAATGCCAAACCCAGTCCGGTTCCGCCAGTCGCTCGGGTACGCGAATCATCGACACGGTAGAAACGCTCGCCAATACGCGCCAGTTGTTCATCAGTCAGGCCAAATGGACTATCATCGATATATAAGGTCCATTCTTTATCATCTTGCGTGGTGTGAATATGCACCTGCCCGCCTGCTTCAGTATAGCGAATACTGTTACTGAGCAAGTTCGCCACAATCTGTTTAAAACGATCCAGATCCAGATTTAACTCAGTCCCTTCGCCATCTGCAGTAACCGTCAATTCAGCCTGCTCAAAGTTCGGCTGGAAGTTAATAAGTTCCTGCTGCACCACCTCCCACGGATTCACCGTCGAGAAATAGAATTGCAATTGCTGGGCATCGACCTGTGCCAATGCTGCCAGATCTTGGGTCAGTTTTTTCAGGCTATTCACCTGAGCCAACATGGAAGCAAAATGTTCAGGCGTTGGTTTACGGATTCCGTCCTGCATCGCTTCAATCTGTGCTTGCAACACTGCCAATGGGGTTTTTAACTCATGCGAAGTATCTGCCACCCACTGACGGCGTGAGGTTTCATGCTGATCCAGAATCACCGCCAATGCATTTAATTCATTGGATAAATCACCTAATTCATCATTCCGGTTCACTTTCACCTGATATTGATAATTTCCTTGGGTCAAGGCACGTGTACCATTGAGCAGACGTTGAATCGGCTTTTTAAAATAAGTCGCCAATAACAGGGAAGCAATCAGACTCGCCAAAATACTGAGTGCATAGACCAGAAATAAATAACGCTTCTGGTTACTGAAGAAATTAATACTGAGCGCATCATCCTGATCCAGAACCGGTTTTAAGCCCAAATAGCCAACAATCTGATTATTCACCATAATCGGGCGATAAGAAATCTGCTCATCCGAAGCCTCACCCACTACAAAACGGCGTTTGGCATCATACAGAGAGAGACGTGAACTGAGGCCAAGACGGTCCGGCATCTGGATAAACTGCTTCTTGCCAGTCGATTGCTGTGCTGGCTGCTCACCATTTTTGCGATCAGTTCTAAACAGATTCTGATTAGAACTAAGCGGGAATTTCAAGCCTTCAAAAGGCTGAAACTGGGAAGGCAAATTAGATGCCAGCACCCGTAACTCTTCTTCATTGACCTGACGTTGTGGTAACTCTGGATCCACCATACTCGGTGCCACTTGAGCCAGGGTCTGTTCCTGAAAATAACGCTGCTGCAAGGCAATATCATACTGGCGGCGTAACCACCAGCGTGATAATCGGTCATAATCATCTGGTGCGGCTTCACCTTCCATCTGGAGAATCTGTGCCTGAATCGCGTTGCCCCAGTCCTGATAGACTGCATAGACATCTGCCAGATTTTCAATCACATAATCCAGCTTCTGCATTTCGACATCAGCGACATAGCGGGCGAAATTACGCTGCATATTCAGATGCAATACACCTAGGCTCACCGTGGTAATGACCAGCGTGGTCAACAGCACGGTCAAAAATAGACGTAATGCAATGGGAATACGGCGAATGTTCAAAACTAAAATCTCAATTTTTCTTCTATATTCATTATTGTAGCGAACACCGAGGCAAAAAACTCTTCATTGTTTCTTCATCTTTATTGTTTAATCTTTATCTAACATAGAATCAGCTTCTTGACAGGATAAATACAATGCAAGCCATGACAAAAATAGCTTTAATCAGTGCAAGTGTTTTATCAATGGGTGCGTTGACTGCCTGTCAATCCACCAGCAATGTCCCAAACAATGATCATTCCCACATGATGAAACATCATGAAGGCAAAAAACAGCATCTAACTCCCGAACAGCGTGAACAGTTAAAGGCAAAACGTGCAGAACGCATGCAGTTTGCCAAACAGCTTCAACAAGCCTGCAACAATAAAGCTGTGGGTTCAGCCATTCAGGTCAAGAGTGGCGATAAAACCATAGACGGCACCTGTAAGATGGTCTTTAAAGCAGACCGTAAAGAGATGAAAAGCCATCGTGGCATGAAAGCTGAACATCACCCAATGCGTGCCGATATGCGTAGAGGCATGATGCATGGTGAAGTCTTGACGGATGCCAAACGTGCAGAATTAACTAAACAGTTTGATCAGCGCCTCGCTCAACACCAGGCACATCAACAAGCCATGCTGCAAGCCTGTCAAGGCAAAAAAGACGGGACTGCTGCACAGATCAAGATGGGCGAACAAACCATCAATGGCAAATGTCATGTTCGTTTCCAGCCTACAGCCTCTCCCTATTAATACATAGGAATCAAGGCTTCACGACTAGCACCTTCGGGTGCTTTTTTATTGCGTGCTCTTTCCCGTATACAGTTGACTATTCCTTTCCTACAGAATATGACTAAAGTCTTTATACTCAAGACCTTTAATGCATCATGCAGATTAATCTTTGACTTTACAGTCACCAAGAAAACACCCCGAAAAGCTTGTACCGCAGGGGAAGTTGTTGCACGATTAGATCATTCCAAACCGTGTCAGTGAAGACAGGTTTTAGTTCATCTAAGATTATAACGCTGGTTCAACCAGTATTGAGGAAACCGATATGCCACAATACAAAGCGCCTTTACGTGATATGCAATTTGTGTTGCATGAATTATTAAATGCTGAACAACACTATGCAAATCTCCCTGCATTCCAAGAAAACGTAAGCCGTGAGCTGGTAGATCAGTACTTAGAAGCTGCGGCCGACTTCTGTGAAAACGAATTGTCTCCGATCAACCAGACCGGTGACCGTGAAGGCTGTACCTGGAATGACGGCGTTGTTACGACTCCGACTGGCTTTAAAGAAGCGTACCAAAAATACATCGAGCTTGGCTTCCCTTCTCTTTCTGCTGAAGAGCAATACGGCGGTCAAGGCTTACCGAACTCTTTAGGTATCGCGATTTCTGAAATGGTCGGTACTGCGAACTGGGCATGGGGCATGTACCCTGGCCTGTCTCACGGTGCAGTTCGTACTTTAGAACACCATGGTTCAGCTGAACAAAAAGATGCTTACCTGCCTAAACTGGTTTCAGGTGAGTGGACGGGTACCATGTGCTTAACTGAATCCCATGCGGGTTCTGACCTGGGTATTATCCGTACCAAAGCTGAACCACAAGCGGACGGTAGCTATGCAATCTCTGGCGAGAAAATCTTTATCTCTGCTGGTGAACACGACATGGCAGAGAACATTATCCATATCGTACTTGCTCGTCTGCCAGGTGCACCGAAAGGTACCAAAGGTATCTCATTATTCATCGTGCCAAAATTCAACTTAAATGCTGACGGTTCTATTGGCGAGCGTAACGGTGTACGTTGTGGTTCGATCGAACACAAGATGGGTATTCATGGTAACGCGACTTGTGTCATCAACTTTGACAATGCTAAAGGCTTCCTGATTGGACCTGAAAACCGCGGCTTGAACTGCATGTTCACCTTCATGAACACAGCACGTATCGGTACAGCAGTTCAAGGTCTTGCAGCATCTGAAGGTTCATTCCAAGGCGCGCTTGCATACGCAAAAGATCGTCTGGCAATGCGCTCTCTTTCTGGTCCTAAAGCACCTGAAAAAGAAGCAGATCCAATCATTGTGCATCCTGCGGTACGTAACATGCTTTTAACTCAAAAAGCATATGCAGAAGGTGGTCGTGCACTGGTTTACCTGTTAGCACAATATGCTGACGTAGTTGAACATGCTGCAGAAGAAGCAGACCGTAAATTTGCAGACAACATCCTGTCATTGCTGACACCAATCGCAAAAGCGTTCCTGACTGAAACTGGTTCTGAAGCTGCGAAACACGGTGTACAGGTATTTGGTGGTCACGGCTTTATTTCTGAGCACGGTATGGAGCAGATCGTACGTGATACACGTATCGCCTGCTTGTACGAAGGTACCACTGAAATTCAGGCACTAGACTTGTTAGGCCGTAAAGTATTGGGTACGCAAGGTGCAATGTTGAAAGACTTCACCAAGATCATCCATAAATTTGCTGAAGCGCACAAAGACAATGCTGCAATGAAAGAATTCGTTGAACCATTGGCTGCCTTGAACAAAGAATGGGGCGATCTGACCATGCAGATTGGTATGCGCGCGATGCAAAACCCTGAAGAAGTGGGTGCGGCTGCAGTCGATTACCTCTACTTCTCTGGTTATGTCACTCTAGCTTACCTATGGGCACGTATGGCATTGGTTGCTCAGGAGCAACTGGCTGCGGGCACCACTGAGGTTGATTTCTACAATGCCAAAGTGACGACAGCACGCTTCTACTTCAAGAAAATCCTGCCACGCGTTCGTTCACACGTTGAAGTGATTGCGACAGGTGTAGAGCCATTGATGAACCTGGATGCGGAACACTTTGCATTCTAAGTTAGTCTCAGACTAGCTACATTTCAGAAAAAGGACGGTCAATCAACAGGCAGTCCTTTTTCTTTATAAAGAGTTACAGAATTAACCTTTAGTCGTCTAACATTCAGATTTTGAGTGTTTTAGACTGATTAAAACTCATTTAATCAAACAATAAACAGGTGACACACCATGCCAATTTATAACGCGCCACTTGCCGATATGAAATTCATCCTGAACGATGTCTTCAATGCAGAACAATTCTGGCAGGCCAATGAAAATCTAGCGCATCTGGATGCTGCGACAGCAGAAGCGATTCTTGAAGAAATGGCAAAATTTTCTCAAAACGTCATGCTTCCTCTGAACCGTACCGGCGATGAAGAAGGCGCAAAAATTGAAAATGGTAATGTGACCACACCTGCTGGCTTTAAAGAAGCGTTCAAACAATATGCAGAAGGTGGCTGGATTGGTCTGGGCGCAGATATGGAATGGGGCGGCCAGGAAATGCCGAAAATGCTAACGGTACTTTCTGATGAAATGCTGTTTGCCACCAACCCGTCTTTCATGCTGTATCCATTGCTTTCTGTTGGTGCGGGCATGGCGCTGAACAGCTATGCTTCACAAGCACAAAAAGAAACCTATTTACCTAAAATTTATTCGGGTGAGTGGTCAGGCACCATGTGCTTAACCGAACCACATGCCGGTACTGATTTGGGTATTATCAAAACCAAAGCTGAACGTAACGAAGACGGCACTTATAGCATCAGCGGCACCAAGATTTTCATCACGGGTGGTGATCATGACCTGGCGGAAAATATTATTCACCTCGTTCTAGCGAAAACCCCAGATGCCCCTGCTGGCTCTCGTGGTATTTCTCTGTTCATCGTACCGAAATTCTTGGTCAATGAAGATGGTTCTATCGGCGAGCGTAATCCGGTCGGCCCAGGTTCAATCGAACACAAGATGGGGATCAAGGCATCTGCGACTTGTGTCATGAACTTTGACGGTGCCAAAGGTTACCTCGTTGGTAAAGAAAACGAAGGTCTCGCTGCGATGTTCGTGATGATGAACTACGAACGTCTGTCGATGGGTATTCAAGGCCTAGGTGCTTCTGAATTCGCTTATCAAAACGCTGCGCAATATGCCACAGACCGTTTACAGGGTCGTAGTGCGGCTGGCGTTCAGTCACCAAGCAAACCTGCGGATAGCATTCTGGTGCATGGTGATGTACGCCGTATGCTGCTGAATGTACGTGCCAATAACGAAGCTTCGCGTGCCTTTGCAGTTTATGTAGGTCAGCAACTGGATATCACCAAATTCTCTACTGATCCTGAAGCGGTGAAAAAAGCCAATGACCGCGTTGCGCTATTAACACCAATCGCGAAAGCGTATTTAACGGATACCGCATTCCAGGCGACCCTAGATGCACAAATGGTCTTCGGTGGTCATGGCTATATCCGTGAATGGGGCTTGGAGCAATGTATCCGTGACCTACGTATTTCCCAGATCTATGAAGGCACCAACGGTGTACAGTCACAAGACTTGATCGGCCGCAAAACCATTAAATGTGGCGGCGAATATATCTCTGAATATATCTCTGAAATCCGTGACTTTGCCAATAGTCTGGATGCGGATCTAAACTTTATTAAAGATGCCACACTGGATGCAGCAACTGAAGTTGAATCGGTGACTCAGTACATTCTGGAAGCAGCACGAGAAAGCCATGACTTCCCGAATGCAACCGCAGTTGACTATCTGCACGCTGTAGGTCTGTTGAGCTTCTCTTATATGTTCGCGCGCATTACCAATGCAGCGAAAAATAAAGACGGTGAGTTCTATCAAAATAAAATCGCTCTGGCACGTTACTTTGTACAACGCATTCTGCCTGAACTGGCATTACGCATTACTAAAGTGAAATCAGGTTCTGACGTCATCATGAACTTCTCTGAAGATTATTTCACGACTCAAGCTTAAGCTAAAAATCTGCAATAAAAACGCCTGCATCAGCAGGCGTTTTTTATGAAAATGCAACAATTAAACTTTTTGAATTAGCAAGGTATCCGTCTGATTATTGCTTTTCAGATTCGAATGTTTATTTACAATTTTGATATTCCCCTCTGACTCTAAAGACTCGCAGAGCTCCACCACCTTTTGCATATCTTCAGCCTTAATGCCTACGCCGAGGATTAATTTTTTTCCGGCTTCTAATTGGCTAATTTTTGTTTGAATTTTATCTAACACTTTTTTCTCCTATTTATTCAATGTTACCACCCATACAATATAGCAATTTAGTCTAAAAAAAGCGCAAAAGTTCAAATAATTTAATCTTTATTTTTCATTCAATCATTCTGTGCATGATCTTTGCACGTTATTCTGCAACTATCTTTATTTCACATGAAAAATCAGGAGGATAATATGTCTAAATCACGTCCGAAAATTGAAAAATTTGAAGCTCTCCTCGACCGTCTTGGCAATCTTGCTGTAGAAAGCTTTCATTATATTGCGCTGTTTATTATTGGCTGTATGGTGATCTGGTCCGCTGGCCATACCGTCATTGACATTCTGACCGTGAAACAGTTCGCCACCATTGACGACATTCTTCTGTTGTTTATTTATCTGGAACTTGGTGCCATGGTCGGCATCTATTTCAAAACCAACCATATGCCAGTACGTTTCCTGATTTATATTGCCATTACTGCACTGACCCGTTTGCTGATTGCAGATATTCAACACACGCATAAAGCCAGCATGGATCTGGTGATTATTACCGGTTCGATTCTGATTCTGGCCTTTGCGATATTAGTGGTGCGCTATGCCTCATGGACTTATCCATCCGTGATTCGTGACAAACATAGTGAAAAGCCATTACCCCTTGGCAAAACACCGCGTCCAGAAGATGATGAATTGGCATAGTCTTTTAAGCCCTCTTTTTTTGCACTTCAGCTTAAAGTAATACTTAAGCCTCGTTTAGGGTTTTGGGAGATTTATCTCAAGCAATCTCTCCCTTGCGTAGCAGTGCTACTCATCTCCTCACAGGAGAGGGAACTATTTTGGTCTTTTTGAGTTATTGACGTTTATAACTGAATTATCCGTTCAGAGTTTAGAGCAGTTTAACGATTCGGCACCAGCACATAGCGTCCGTTTTCATAAATCCAGTAGCTGCCACGCGGTGGTGCTGGTAACCCTAAACGCTGCCAATCGGTAATTACCGTATATCTCGAACTTTCAATCCGGGCAACATTCGGATCACCATTGACCCAGCTATAACTATTCGAATTTTGATAAATAGTGGTCGGTGCCTGATACTGAATGTTTAATCCACTTTGACTCTGTGCAGGTGGATAGCCCCAATATGGTGGTCGTTGCGGGTAATGTGGTCTTGGTGGCAGCGGACGTTGCGGATAATGCTGCCGTGGTGGATCATAAGATCGTGGAGCGCTGCGATAATTCGGTGTGGATCGATCTACACCACCATAACCCACCCAAGTATTGCCAGCCATACTTTGTGCAGAAGCTCCTAATAGCAATGCAGCCAATATTGCACTCGATAGTACGATTCTCATTTGAGCTTCCTCCGAATAATCTGCTTATATTTTAAACAAAATAGATGCAGAAAATATGGATAAGCTCGCTGGAGCTGCAATTTTTTGTAATGCGCTCGCCTATTTTCAATCTGACAGGCACGTCGGCAAACTACTGCTTTATGCTAAAATTACTTTTTTTAATGTTTCGAGTTGAATACTGTGTCTGATTTAAATTTCGATCGTTTACATGAATATTTTTCTAAAGTGCCGAGTGTTCAGAAAGAACGGATTGATAGCTATGGTTCAGATGGCAAACAGGCATGGTGGTTTAAGTTTCAGATCAATGTCGATCATCCGCTGGCTTGGCAAACTGTGCAAGAGCTGGGACATGTCCTGAATTATATTTCTAAAAATGAACGTCTTCCGACGCAGTTCCTGCCAGTATCTCCACCACCGTATATGAATGGTATCGCCAGAGATTTCTTGTGCTGGGTGATTCAGTGTAATCATGCCGATTTCCCGCCCGATGTCGTATGTGACTGGCTAGAAGCGCGTCTACCAAATCCAGTCGATGATGAAGCGCAATGGAAAATTAAAACAGATATTTCTGAGCTGGATCAATTAACGGATAAAGAGCTGGATCAGTTGGTTCCGCCGAATCCAGAATCAAAAAGCTGATAATAAAAAATCTCCCTAAATCCCTCTTTTTCAAAGAGGGACTTTCCTCCCTTTAAAAAAAGGGGGGGTCAGGAGGGATTTAAAATCAAAACGTCGACCAGCCGCTCCATTCCATAAAGCGATACAGCCAATATTTAAAGAATGAGTTTTCTGCATATTGCGTGTAGTCCACACTCATAGAACGGCCATTCAGATTTGACCATGCACCCTCAAAATATTGCTGAGCATCCCTAAAGACTTCGGCCTGAGGCTGCCCCACCACGCGCATATTGGTTTCCAGATTATAGTTTTTCAAATTCCGTACTGTAAAATTGGCCGAACCTAAAATCATTTCAGCTTGCTGAGCATTGCGCTTCATCAGGATCTTGCTATGACATTGCTCACCCTGAGTATGACACCAACGTACATTTATACCTGCCTCGTGCAATTCTGAAGCCACTTGCCGGTTTGGAATTCCATTCTTTTCACGGCCAAAGGCATCTTTATTTGGGTCGAGTAAAATCCGGACTTTGACACCGCGTTCATGGGCCGCTATCAGACTTTTGATAATCTTGCGCTCAGACAGATAAAACATCGCCAGATCAATCTGTTCATTGGCTTTCGCCGTCTGAATCAGATTCAGAATCGCATCATAAATGGCTTTTTCAGTCAGCACCTGAGCTTGTGGCTGGCTACTGTCTGCCTGAAAATCCCCAACTACAATGGCTGGCATATTCGCTTGTGACATCATGCCTACAGACAGTTCTGTTTTCAGAATATCCACAGCTGTACTGCCCCAAACCAATAAGCCAATATTGGAATGCCGCGAACTGCCATCATGCGGGTTCATGGACGTGACCAGTGCTTTCCAGCCTTGATCGGTATCGACCACCATGGTTTTACGATGATTGGCTTTAAAGTTAAATAAATCAAAATAACTGCGCAGGGTAATTTTTTCTGGCCCAAATGGATTTGGCAACCAGCCTGTTTCCGGGTTATTGCCAATACCCTGGCAACAGATATACCAGAAGCCTGACCAGCCCGGATTGGAAGCCCGCAACGGCGTCAGATTGGTTTCAATCACATCAATACCGTGCTGACGTAATGCCCGATACTGCTCGGATCTAATCCCGCCATAGACCGAATTGATTGGATCCGTAATAAACTTGATTTCCACCTCAGGCTGCAGCAGGCGCTTACTAATTAAAGCATCACTCAATTGTTTACTCAGTGCCTGATGCTGCTGCGTAGATACACCGGTTTGCTGATTAAATAAAAACATGTCCAGCACAATCAGCGATTTGGCTTCTTCAATCATTTTCAGCATTTCATTAAAAATGCGATGATCTAAATGCTGTTTTCCTTCGGCATCCAGATAAGTCTGATCGGCCAGAAATTT
Source organism: Acinetobacter lwoffii (assembly GCF_024129855.1). GTDB lineage: Bacteria > Pseudomonadota > Gammaproteobacteria > Pseudomonadales > Moraxellaceae > Acinetobacter > Acinetobacter lwoffii_L. Next base: position 40,564 of record NZ_JAMXXC010000010.1, on the reverse strand, counting down.
GACTTCGGCATGACGCAGTTTGCCCGTGTAATTCAGACCTTCCGGCAAAGGCTTATACGTGTGGTAGATTGCCGAAGCTAAATAACCCACGGCCAGCATACTAATGATCAAAGTCGCATAACGGCGATTCGACCAGTTCAATTTATTGTGAATTCGTTGAAAGATACGCATAAGAAAAAACCTAACCCAATATACTCAGGCTAGGTTTTATCTTATGATTTTTCAAGTAGATTTCAGTGAGATCTAGATGATTTGGTCGATTATTTCAGTAGACCTGTTAGAAATCATACTGCACGCCGACAGTAAAGTTGCGACCCACGTGCGGAATATTCGACAGGAAGGAAGTATGTGAATACACCTGATCATCGAGCAGGTTATTGGCCTTGAAATAAACTCGATAAGCATTGTTATCTGCAAGGCTATTGGCATAGCTTAAGCCAACATTCACCATATTGTAGCCCTGGGTTTCATCTTCATAGCTGGCGATCTTGTCCTGATTAAAGACATGATAATATTCAGCCAGACCTGACCAGCCATCGGCAAAGTCTGCTTCTACTTTGGTGCCTAAGCGACCTGCAGGTACACGTGGTGCATTCTCAGCTTCAATCTTGCCACGCACATAGTCCCCAAAGACGCTGACTTTATACATATCATTGATCTGATAACCGGCTTGTGCTTCTGTACCATAAAATCTAGCTTTGTCTTGGGTATATTGCACGCCACGTAAATTACCTTTCTGCGCTACCGTTTCGCCATAGATATAATCATCAAACCAGTTGTGATAGACATGCACATGGTAATCCAGTTTATCCCCTTCATAATGCAGACCTAACTCGAGATTATTTGAAGTTTCTTTATCGAGATCAGGATTACCGAGTTCATAGGTATTGGTCGCAAAATGCAAGCCATCAGCATAGAGTTCTTGAGCTAAAGGCAAACGCTGCTGATGAGATCCCACCACAGAAAGTTTGTAGTTCGGTGCAAATTCCCAGTTGGCAGCAGCGGATGCAGAGACACCAGTCCCCGAATAATCTTTCTGATCCGAATCTACTTTCACTTTTTGATGATCGACACGCGCACCAAGTTCAACATGCACATCGCCAAGTTGCTTATGTTCTAAAGCAAAAAGACTGAATTTGTCAGTTTTTGTGTCCGGCATCACGACACCTGAACCATGAACATGATGTTCTTCATCGTCCTCATCGCCATCTTCATGATGGTCATGCTCTGATGCGGCAAGATTAATTTTTTGCTGTGAAATCTGGGTTCCGATCACCCCCTCCCAACCTGCAACTGGCACGTGCACCAACTCTAAACGACCGTCATAACCTTTGCTTTTAAAGTTACTGATCACTTCATTTTCTTCAAGTTCATCGTGTTCATAATCGGTAATGCTGGCATGTGCACGTAGTTTTTCAACACCGGCAAAAGGCTGTTCCAGTTCGGTGCGTACTTCATAGCGTTCAGATTTTAAATCTACCCATGGTCCACCATGCTCTTCATGGGGTGGTGCATCTGGGTCAGGTGTTGGACAACCATGAAAATGATCACCATGTAAAACACAACCATGATATTCATGACTATGCCCTGGCAAGCCATACTGATCCTGACGGTTGCTATAAGACAGACCGACAAAACCACGATCATGAATCCATGATCCGCCAATATTGACTGTTTGCCCTTCAGCAAAAGTATTGCCCACACGACGTTCTTTTTCTAATTCGTCATCATGCTCATGAAAATAATCCGGTGCAATATAATCATTGGCGTTACGCTTTGAGCCTTCTACACGCAAAGCAAAGTTTTCACCAATACCCGCTGTTACACCAGCACTTGCCAGTTTTTCATCACTGCCGCTGTTATAACGCAGGCCGACTGTACCTTCCAAACCATCTTCAGGCATTTGAGTTGGGATTTTTTGATCAGTGACATTCACCAACCCACCAACTGTACCAGCGCCATAAAGCAACGTAGATGGACCGCGAATCACTTCGACCTGTTTCGCCAGAATCGGATCGACGGTGACAGCATGATCCGGAGACAAGGTCGAAACATCAGCAGTTTCTGAAGCATGCTGTAATACTTTTACGCGTGGGCCATCTTGACCACGAATCACAGGACGACTTGAGCCTGAACCATATTGATTAGAATACACACCAAGTTCATCTGCCAAGGCATCACCAATGGTGGAGGCGCGTTCAGACAGTGCTTTCTGATCCACGACCTGATCCGCAACCGCGAAATCCGCCGCAGTCTGCACCAATGGATGAGCTTGCACCTGAATCGTGTCCATGGTCTGAACCGGGATAGAAGATGAGGCTTGCTCTACAAATACTGTAGGCGTAACTACAGCAAAAATTGACAATGTTATTAGATTCTTAGGGAAGGACATGACCGAAGCTCAAATTCAGTATTTTGGATGAATGTTATAATATAACATTTCATTGTTTTTGCAATCCTTTACGATAATCAGTGCTATATTTTATTAGAATGTCTTTTGAATATTTTTGATTCCATTAAAACATTGTCTTTATGCCCTTTACCTTATCGCATGCTGTGCTTGCTCCACCTATTTCATATTTAACTGGGAATAGACTCCCTGTTGCTGCGCTGGCCATTGGCAGCATGGTTCCAGATCTGCATCGTCTATTTAGTCATACTAATTCTAATATCACCCATTTATGGTCTTCTCTGATTCATCCAGATCTCTGGATCGGTCTGGCTTTTTGTGCGGTCTGGTACCTGATTTACCGGCCCGTGATTTACCGTTTCATCGGTATTCAGCATGATTTAAAAATTCACAATATCCTTTCAGCACTAAAATTTATCCTGGTGATGTGTCTGGCACTCATCATTGGTACAGCCACCCATTTAATCTGGGATGGACTAACGCATGTCGACTTTCGTACTTTTGCCTTTCATGATTTTTTAGCCCAACAGTTTCAGCTATTTGGTAACAGTTATCCATTGCACCGGATTTTACAGATTGGCACCTCCGTGATTGTCTTGCCTTTTATCCTGTGGATGAGCCTGCATTATTATAAAACTCATCAGCAATATCTTGCAGTCAGCCTAAAAATCAAATCGTTTGCCTGGGGCTTATTGCTCTTTTCTATATTTACCGGCCTATTTTCGGTCTGGGATTATGCGCGCTATATTTCTACGGAAGTCTGGCGATCGGACCTCTATTATTTTACTGGTCGCTCGATCAATGAATTTAGCCAAGGCTTTCTGATCACCTTTAGTCTGGGCTGTTTATTGTTTTTATTTTTAGATAGAGATCGCAGGATGGGTTAAACAAAGCACTGGCTTTGCCCCTATTCACTTTAAAATGATATTGTTTTTGACCCAAGTTCTTGTGACAACATGCCCAAAGAGGCATAATCCTACCTTTACTTAAAAGCGGTACGCTGTTTACGTATTCGCTGACCTTAACCCATATAGTTGGATTTCTAACGCTATGATGCGAACTCATTACTGCGGTTCTTTAACCGAAGCTCAAATTGACCAAACCGTAACATTATGCGGTTGGGTACACCGTCGCCGTGACCACGGTGGTGTAATCTTCCTTGACATGCGTGACCGTGATGGTCTTGTTCAAGTGGTTATTGACCCAGATACTCCTGAAGCATTCGCAACTGCTGATAAAGTACGTTCAGAATTTGTATTAAAAATTACAGGCCGTGTACGTCGCCGTTATGAAGGCACAGAAAATGCCAATATGGTGAGCGGTCAAATCGAAGTCTTGGGTAAAGAAATTGAAGTTCTTGCTCAGTCTGAAACTCCGCCATTCCCATTGAATGACGAAAACACCAATATTTCTGAAGAAATTCGTTTGAAATACCGTTTCTTGGACATCCGTCGTCCAGAAATGTTAGATCGTTTACGCTTCCGTTCTAAGTTAACCAACCTGATTCGTAACTACTTCGAAGACAATGGTTTCTTAGACGTTGAAACACCAATTTTGACACGTGCGACTCCTGAAGGTGCGCGTGACTATTTAGTGCCAAGCCGTGTATCTAACGGTAGTTTCTACGCACTGCCACAATCTCCACAGCTATTCAAACAGTTGTTGATGGTGGGCGGTATTGATCGTTACTACCAAATTGCTAAATGTTTCCGTGACGAAGACTTACGTGCGGATCGTCAGCCAGAATTCACCCAAATCGACGTTGAAACATCGTTCATGAGTGACGATGACATCATGGATTTAATGGAAACTCTAACCGTTAAGATGTTCAAAGAACTTCTAAATGTTGAGTTTGATAAATTCCCACGCATGACCTACAACGATGCAATGCGTGACTATGCATCTGACAAACCGGATATGCGTATTCCTTTGAAACTGGTTGACGTTGCAGACTTAATGCAAGACGTTGAGTTCAAAGTATTCGCAGGCCCTGCAAAAGATCCTAAAGGTCGTATCGTTGCGCTTCGCGTACCGGGTGCTGGTTCACTTCCACGTAGCGCGATTGATGAATACACCAAATTTGTAGGCATCTACGGTGCACGCGGTTTGGCTTACATCAAAGTCAACGAACTTGAAAAAGGCATCGAAGGTCTTCAATCTCCAATCGTGAAATTCATCGAGCCAATCGTGCTTGATCTATTGAAACGTGTTGGCGCTGAAAATGGCGACATCGTATTCTTCGGTGCAGACAAAGCCAAAGTTGTAAACGATGCCATGGGCGCGCTTCGTGTGAAGATCGGTCATGACATGAAACTTGCAACTTGTGAGTGGGCGCCACTTTGGGTTGTTGATTTCCCAATGTTCGAAGAAACTGATGATGGCAAATGGACCTCTGTTCACCATCCATTCACGCTACCAAAATCAAGCGTTGAAGAAGTGAAGAACAACCCAGGTGCGGCATTGTCTGTTGCTTACGATATGGTATTGAACGGTACTGAAATCGGTGGTGGTTCACTGCGTATTCATAACCTTGAAATGCAAAAAGCGATCTTTGAAGCATTAGGTATTGGTGAAGAAGAAGCGGAAGAGAAATTTAGCTTCTTATTAAATGCATTACGTTACGGTGCTCCTCCGCATGGTGGTTTGGCATTCGGTCTTGACCGTCTTGTGATGCTCATGACTGGCGGTTCTTCTATTCGTGACGTAATTGCATTCCCGAAAACCAAGACTGCTGAATGTCCATTGACTCAAGCGCCAGCACCAGTTGAATCAAACCAGCTGCGTGACCTTGGGATTCGCTTACGTGAAAAACCGAAAGCTGAATCTCAAGAATAATTCTTGACGTTTTAAGTGAAAAAGCCCTGCCTCGTGTGGGGCTTTTTTGTGTGATTGAGTCGCATCTGGAACAGTGGCATAATAGCCACAGTTTTTAATCTAAGGTAATTAGCAATGGCTATGCGTCCTGCAGTTCGTAATCGCAGCATTATGCTTATTGTATTTTCAGTGGTTCAATGGCTGTTCATGCGCTATATCCTTGCCAACAACCTGTTCAACCTCGATACCAATGACCGTATTGTGTATTTTTGCCTGAGCAGTATTTTAGGTGCCCTGCTGATTTTTGTAGGTTTGATTTATATGGTGCTGAAGGGCAATCCGGACAAAGACCTATAATCTGACCATCTGGATAGCATGTACACCCTACTTAAAAATTTCTCTAAACTTCCATTAAGATTCATTCAAAATCTTGCACAACTGGCTGGATCTCTTTTGTATATCAGCCATTCTTCTGCACGCCGAGTGACCGAGATTAATCTGGCCTCTGCTTATCCAGAACTTTCTGAATCTGAACGGGCTGATTTGACTAAGCGCAGTCTCAAAAGCCAGTGCATGACGTATGCAGAATCAGTCAAGATTTGGGGATCATCTTCTGAATATGCGCTGTCTTTAATTCGAGATGTGCATGGCAAAGATATTTTCCTGCAAGCTTTGCAAAATCCTCAGGGCTGCTTGGCTGTAGTTCCACATTTTGGTACGTGGGAGCTATTAAATGTTTGGGTAAATCAACATACCTCCCCTGTGATTATGTATAAGCCCAGCAAGAATCAGGATGTTGACCGCTTTATGCTTGAAGCTCGGCAACGCCTGAATGCCACACTGGTCCCTACAGATGATTCTGGTGTACGTGCTTTGTTTAAGCATTTAAAACAGGGTGGTTTTTCTGCAATTTTACCGGATCATGTCCCTAAAGAAAGTGGTGGTATCTACTCACTTTTCTACAATCAGAATGCACTATCTTCTACCTTACTTTCCAAACTGGCAGCCAAAACACAATGTTCAGTGATTGGACTGAGTTGTCTAAGACGAAACGATCTATCCGGCTACGATATTGTTGTGACCCAACTTTCTGACGATATTTTGTCGAAAGACCTACAGCTTTCTGTAGATACTTTAAATAAAGAAATGGAGCGCATGATTAATGTCGCTCCAGAACAGTATTTGTGGGGGTATAAACGGTTTAGAAAACTTCATCGTCTCAAAAATCTCTATTTTACTTAATATATTTTGCAGGAATTAGTATGAATTCTAATACTAACAAGGACGAAAAAATTCCTAAGATACTTCATTTTTGTTGGTTTGGTGGCAATCCTTATACACCTCTTATGGAAAAGTGTATGAAAAGTTGGGAAACACAACTGCCAGATTGGGAAATTAAAAAATGGGATGAAAGCAATATCCCCCCAAATATTCCCTATTTAAAATATGCGTTAGACCAAAAATTATATGCTTTTGCTGCAGACTTTATGCGTTTTTATGCTTTATATGAATTTGGTGGCGTATATTTAGATACAGATGTTGAAATTGTACAGAATTTTGAATCCTTACGCCAATATGATGCATTCGCTGCCTCCGAAAATTCTGAGGAATTACATATTAATGGTGCTGTACTAGGAGGGAAACCTCAGGCCCTATTTTTTAAGGCATTAATCGATTATTATATTCAAGCAGATGTAATAACATTCCAGACTATCCCAAAAGTCATCACTAAAATATATTTAGCTCAACCTGAATTACTGACAATATTACCATACACTAGTTTTTATCCTTATAACCCATATGATCCCAACCAATTAGTTAAACAACTTATGTACTGCGATATTCAAGAAAATACTTATGCAATTCATCATTGGCATAAAACATGGAAAATGACACATTGGCAAAAGTTTTTAAATAGCATTCGGAAACGCATAAGTAAATAAAAAAATCCCCTAAATCAATTTAGGGGATTTTTTACACTCCACATATTTCTCAATGCAGAAAGTTTTGATTTCAATATTCGCATTTTATTTTTATAAATAAGATCAAAGCTTTTTGCCTTTTTATCACTGCGATGGATATCAATCTCACTTTCAAAACCACTAGGTTTAACTAAAGGCTCCCATATAGAAAGTCCTTTACCATTTTGACTAAGCCAAGATTGCATAAAGTTATCAATCGGCATGTAAATTTCACGTCCAGCTTCAAGAAAGGCTTTCGAACCTGGACGTGACCAAACTAAACCAATCGTACGTATAGGAAAATAGTACGCACGAATTAATTTATGACCTTGAATTGATGTAACAGGCTTATACATTTTTTTCTTTTTAGCGCCAATATTAATTAGATACCAATCTCTCTGGTATTCTTTCGACAAATAAATCAACATATCATCTAGTGTTTTTTTAAAATCCTCACAAATAGTCATATCATCTTCTAAGACAACTAGATAATCCGCATCAGATTTCAGAAATTTTTCAACACAACCTACATGACTTAAATAACAGCCTAGTTCACCATTTAGTAAACTACGCCCCATTACTTTCTGTGCTTTTGTATCATTATAGTTTTCAAAGCTTGATAAGGGCTTACCACGACCATCCACCGCAGCAAAACGTTCAAAAGGTATATTTTGAGCCTCCAACAGCATAGAAGCACTTTCTAGACGGTCATTACTACTATCAAGATTAATAATATAGGTCGCTATTTTCATATTATTTTATCCTACTTGTACCTGTTGTTTTAGAAATACTGGTAAATCATCTTCAAATTTACTTAACATTGCTTGCTGAACTTTTGTTGCTCCCTGTACACTAAACTCATCCAAACTTTGAATACAACCAAATTTAATAGTGGTATTATTTAAGTTTTCTAAAAATAAAGATAGCAATGCTTCATTTTTTAAATAAGCAATATTAATATCATCGTATAGAACTGCTTCATTAGCCTGAATTTTTAAATGATTATTAAGTCCTACGGGTAAAAACTGAAAAGCACTTCTAAAACGATGCCTAATCTGTTGAGCTAATGTTGTAGGGTATTTTTGAAAATAATTTTGTAGTACATCACGATCCAATATATGGGGACGATGATGAATTTCATAATATTTATTAAATCCACATAATTCAGCACTAAGCATTTGAGCAATTGTATATTTAGGCTGTAAAGGTTTACCAAAATATTTATTAAGACCTTTACGTAGATTAAATTTTGCTTTAATTAAGGAGTTATTTTCCCAATGTCCATAGACTTTTATATGGTCACCAACTAAAAAATCATCTAATTCAGATGAAGCATTAAAGAAGAAATCATCATTCAAATAAATAAAATACTTTGATAACCCTGGAATATTCCAAAGCATGGTTTCAATACTTAAAGAATTAAATGTAGGCAAGTATTGCTCATGACCAGCAAATATTGTTCTATGATCAATTATTTTTATCTGCTCAGGAGCACATAATCCCTGTTCGAAAAAATCATGAATATGTGCAGGCTGCTGTTCATCCGTAATAATATAAATTGTTCCAAAATAGGGAACATATTTAAGAATTGAAGCAATTGAAAAATAGATTTCATCATTACTAGCAAATCGAGTTTCTTCTGCTGAACCTTTTACGATATTAGTAGATTGAAACTGTTGCCTTTTAAGTCGATGCTTTACATCATTGCCATCGACCCACGCAATAACAAAATCTATTTTTTCCATAATACTTCTAATCAACAATTAGCTTGAATAAACTCTATAACTTACTGCCAAGCATCCTTAATCCACTGCGATGGCAATACATAACGGTACCACTTCCCACCACCACCATTCACTGCATCTGGCGGATTAATTTCACCATGGAATACAATAATTTTAGCACCTTCAGGCTTCACAGGTGGCTTAAAGTAAGCCATTGGAATTTTTTGCAGACAATGATATTTATAGCTCTTGCACCAACTTTCTGGCCAGTAGCTCAGTTTTTTCTCCCGATCTACATACCAAGACAGATAAGCCTGCTCATTACGGAATTTTTGACGAATTTCATCAAAATTTTCACGGAAATAAGGCAAAAGTCCCGGGAAAGCACCCAGCTTAAAACGATATACCGAACTGTTACCGGTAATACGCCATGGCCGTTTCCAGTCATGAATAATAAGGAATTCACCCGGATAGGTAAAGAACTCATCAATATTATCGACAATCACCACGTCAAGATCGAGGAAGAGTGCATTGCCTTCTAAACCATAAAGATCAGGCTCAAAAGTGGACAGCTTGTTCCAGCCACGCTCAGGGGCACCCTCAGGCAATGCCAGAGGTGGAATAGGGAAACATTGTACTGCAGGATCAATGCCTTCAGTACGATCCGTCAGACAGACCATTTTAAAGTCGACTGTCGTATGTCGTTTAACCATATTGTATAAACGATTGACGTATTCCGAACCGTATTTGGTTCCCCATTTCATACAAATAACGATGTTACTCATTGCGTATGCCTAAGCTCATCTTAAAATCTTCTTGATGCTGAATATGATGACATAAGTTCGCTAAAATAAGTACATCAGTTAAAAAAAACCTCTCAAATGAGAGGTTTTTTCAATCAGTAAATTCTTAATTACTTCACATACGTTAACCAGTGTGCATATTTAGGATCTTTACCCTGAACTGCATCAAAATAAGCTTTCTGGATTTGTGTGGTGATTGGACCACGTACACCTTCACCAATCTGACGGTCATCGTATTCACGGATTGGTGTTACTTCTGCAGCAGTGCCGGTAAAGAATGCTTCATCTGCGATGTAGAACTCATCACGGGTAATACGGCGTTCAATTACGTCATAACCCAGGTCTTTAGCAATCGTAATAATCGTTTGACGGGTAATACCATCCAGCGCACCACCTGCGATATCAGGCGTATGAATCACGCCATCACGCACCAGGAATACGTTTTCGCCTGAACCTTGGCATACATAGCCTTGCGGATCGAGCAGCATTGCTTCGTCATACCCTGAATGTGCCACTTCCTGATGCGCAAGAATCGACAGCGTGTAGTTACCCGATGCTTTTGCTTTACACATGGTCACGTTCGGATGATGATGGGTAAATGAAGAAGTTTTTACGCGAATACCCTTCGCCATCGCTTCTTCACCAAGGTAAGCACCCCAGCTCCATGCCGCAACTACAGCATGAATGGTATTGTCAGTTGCAGCGATACCGAGTTTTTCAGAACCAATAAAAATAATTGGACGTAAATAGCAAGACGCTAATTTGTTTTCACGAACAACATCAATTTGAGCTTGTTCTAATGCTGCTTGATCAAATGGAACTTTCATTTGATAAATTTTTGCAGAATTCAACAAACGCTTGGTATGTTCTTTAAGACGGAAAATAGCCGTTCCATTCGGGGTTTCATAAGCACGGACGCCTTCAAACACACCCATGCTGTAATGCAAAGTATGTGTTAATACGTGAGTTTTTGCCTCACGCCAGTCAACTAGTTGTCCATCTTGCCAAATGAAACCATCACGATCAGCCAAATTCATGCCACAAACTCCAATTTTTCACAATTATTCACTATCCAGTACAAAGTCTGCACTTGGATCAATTAGTCTTTGCCATAACTTGCAAACGGTCATTCGGGTATCGTGCCAGTCGCTTGCAGACACTTGCATGGATTGATTTGCAAGGGCTAAGCGATGGCTCTCGGCGCGTTCACGGAGATAAGCTTGAATCAGAGCAGTCGCATCGTCGCTGGATAAGCAACCTGATTTTGCGGCATCCTCAAGAATTCGTACATTGTCGGAGAAATGGGCGAGATCTTTATTCGTCCCACTCCAAGCCAACACCGCATACTGTGCCATAAATTCGATGTCTACGATACCACCTGCATCTTGTTTTAAATGAAAAATACCATCTTTTTTTTGCTCTTTAGAAGAACCGAGATGCTCCTTCATTTTCTGACGCATTTTCAGTACTTCTGCCCGTACATAATTTTCATCACGGGGCTGAATCAAAATATCCCGGCGCAAGACTTCAAACTTTTTCCGTAAGCTCATTTCACCCGCAATCGGGCGGGCTCGTACCAAGGCCTGATGCTCCCATAGCCAGGCACTCTTGAACTGATACTGTTCAAAGGCTTTTAAACTGGTGACCAAAAGCCCAGCTTCGCCCGATGGACGCAAGCGGGTATCAACTTCATATACACGTCCATCCAAGGTTTGCGTGGTCATCAGTGACATAAACTTTTGTGCCACGCGCATGGCAAATTCAAAGCCACTGATCGGCTTGAGCCCATCTGTATCGGCCTGTTCCCCCATATAGTGAATAAACACCAGATCCAGATCCGAGCCATAACCCAGTTCAATGCCACCGACTTTACCATAACCTAATACGGCAAAAGCAGTATGCTCAACTGAACAGCGCTGCCCTTCTGCATCCAGTGGAAAACCATGTTTTTTCGCAACAATCTGATAAGCCAGATGCAGCGCTGCATTCACCGATACTTCAGCAATATCGGTCAAGGCATCGGAAACTTTCATTAAAGGACTTTCAGCCAGCACATCACTGGCGGCAACGGCCAGAACATTAGATTTTTTAAACAGGCGCAAGACCCGCATCTGGTCTTCGACCTGATCAATTTCAATCCGTAAAAGTTGCTGACGTAAAGAGTCTTCCAGATCCTGACGTTTTGGCAATTCAAAATCCATCGACAGGAATTCATCCAGTAGCACCGGATAATGGGTCAGTTCTTCACAAATCCAGGGGCTGACCGTGGCCATCTTCACCAGTCGCTGCAACGCCCCTTTACTCTCGATTAACATCACCAGATATACCGTACGGCGCATCACTGATTCGACTAAGGGCATCAAGCGCACCAACGCCACCTGAGGATCATCTGACTGTAAAACGGCTTCAATTAAATGCGGCCAGAAGGTTTTTAAACGTTGTACCGCCTTTGCCGGTAATTTTTTTAAGGCATGCCCATTCCAAAACTCATAGACAAGATTCTTTGCATTATCATCCAACACTTCTTTGAGTTTCTTTTCCAACTGGGAAAAACTTTCAACCAAGGTGTCAGGGCCATTTTCCTTGATTAAATGATCAAACTGATACATCACTTTGTCACGCTTTTCATTGAGATATGCCATAAAGCTGTCCCAATCCGCAAAACCAAGTGTGTCCGTTATACGCGCCCTTAACTCTGGCTCTGTCGGTAGTGATTGCGTTTGCTGATCATTCAGTGCCTGAATCGCGTGCTCAACCCGGCGCAGGAATAAATAGGCATTTTCCAGATCCTGCACCGCCTGTTCATCCAGCAACTCGGCATCATCCAGATGATTTAGATTCACCAGACACTGCCGATCCTGCAATTCAAGTTTGGCCCCGCCATAAATCAGCTGAAACACCTGCACGATAAATTCGACTTCGCGAATGCCACCGGCTCCGAGCTTGATATCATCTTCAATATTACGGCGCTGTACTTCGCGCTCGATCATGGCTTTCATTTCGCGCATGGCTTCAAAAGCGCTGTAATCGACGTACTTGCGAAATACAAATGGACGGGTCATCTCCAGCAGCTCGTCGCCTTCTGGACTTGGATTGACAATACGCGCTTTAATCCAGGCATAACGCTCCCATTCACGCCCATGCTGGCTCAGATATTTTTCCAAGGCTGCATGACTAATGGCTAGTGCTGAACCATCGCCCCAGGGACGCAGGCGCATGTCGACGCGGAATACAAAGCCATCCGCCGTGATCTGATCCAGCAAATGAATGAGTTTTTGTCCCCACAGGATGCAAAACTGCTGCACATCAATACATTTACGCCCATCAGTTTCACCCTGCTCATCGAAGGCAAAAATCAGGTCGATATCACTGGAAAGATTGAGTTCTTGGGCGCCGAGTTTCCCCATAGCAATGACAATCAGATCCTGGACTTTTCCGTTATAGCCAATCGGCTGGCCATACTTGGCAGCGACCGGAATACGGGCAAAATCTTTCGCCGCACAGATGCACGCATCGGCAAAATCGGAGAGCTCTTGGGTGAGGGTAATGACATCGGTGAGCTGATTGGCATCCTGCCAGATCCAGCGAAACATCAAACGAGCCCGCAGAATACGCATTGCGCGCATCCACGTTGCTTCATCACTTATATTCAGGATGCAGTGCTGCACCAGCTGATCGATATATTCCCGACTGAGTGAGCCTTGAAACTGGTCAATTGCATAATCCTGTTCCAGTAAACTCTGGTGATTGGCCAATACCTGTTCGGCATATTGGCTGGCTCTTAAGGTTTTCTGCAATTGTGCCGCATTCATCACTCAACTCTTCCCCTGAAACATTCTGCTTAGTTATAGCAGGAGTTTTGTCTCAGTGGGAATGTTTTAGCTTGAAATTTACTTCTTTAAGATTGCTCGATATGTACATCTTCAAGCACCAGTGCCTGATGATCATTGGTGACCATCGGTAAATGCACGGTAAAGGTCGTACCCCGACCCTCTTTGGAATCTACAGCAATTTGACCATGGTTCAGGTCAATAAAGCGCTTGCAGAGCACCAGACCCAAACCTGCCCCTTTCTCTTCAGCTGTGCCTCTGACACTCACACCCAAAGTCGGTTTAAACAGATTCTGCATCTGCTCTTCAGTCATGCCCAAGCCAGTATCCTGAATCGTAATCTTGACCTGCTCGCCTTCCATTTCTGCAGCTAAAATCACTTTACCGCCTTGATTCACCGGGGTGAATTTAAGCGCATTCGACACCAGGTTCTGCAAGACAGAGGTAATCATGTTGATATCCGCATGTACCTTGATGTCTTCAGGAATATTATCAACCAGTTCAATTTTTTTATTTAAGGCCAGACTTTTCAGCACACTGCACACAATATTACTGGATTGTTTCAATTCATAATTAATCGGATGATAAATAAAGCGTCCACCCTCTGCCATCGCCCAAGTCAGCAGGCTTTCCAGCAGGTTATAGGTCGATTGTGCATTATCATATAAATAATCCGCGATGCTCTGGATACTGGATTCGTCCAGAGTGTCACGCTCCTGCGCTAGCACTTCGGAAAAGCCCAGTAAACCATGAAATGGTGCACGCAAGTCATGCGCAATAATCTGGAAAAATTTGGTTTTACTGAAGTTGAGTGCGCATTGCTGTTCATATAATTCTTTCAGTTCAGTATGTTCTTGATTGAGCTGAATTCGAATCACTAAACTTTCAGCAAATTGTTTAATAGTGGCAATATCGTCCTGATCGAACAGTTCGGTCTGATCATCAAAGAAAATGACCTGTCCAAAAGACACACCGCTACTTGATTTTAAATTAAAGGCGACCAATCTCTGATGCGCTACACCGAGATCTTTCACATAATTTGACAGTTCTGTATAAGCAGGATGCGTCTGGTCGATAACATCTGCCTGTTGCAGATACGTAGGCAGATTCACGTCCTGCGGGGCGTGCAAAGCCCGGAAACCGCGCGGACAGCTGTACCAGATATAGGGCTCCGTGTGGAAGCGAATAATGCTGGTTTTAACGTTTAAAACTTTACGGGCGATCTTACAAAAGGTGTCTAATAGGTTATTGGAGGTATAGACACCTAAAATGAGAGATATACGGCACGAGCTTAATTGCTCCGTATTCTGACCGACCTCTAGCAGTTTTAGTTCCATGTCTGCCTCTCTGAATGTTTATGGAATAAAGAAAACACAGCCGACCAAATTCATACAATCAATAACAAAGATTCTATATTTACTCAACGATGAAAACCCACCTCTAGGTTAAAGGATTTGTTAACCTGTTTCTATCCAGATACATTCTTAACTGCAAGGTACTGATATTTAATTGATTAAGAATAACTTGAAAATTTACTATTCTAAAAAAACCTACATAAGTATTTGAAATTAATCTATCTCACCTAAAATAAGTATCTTTATTTGTATTTACTGTAACACAGTACTGAATAAAAAATACCCACCATCGCTTTTTACTTTATTTAAAGTAAAAGCTAATGATTTTTCAACTATATAGTTTGACCTTATGATTAAAAACAGATTTTATATCAGGCTTCATCTACCTAATAATGCTCAGAATTAATTTTTAATTTTTTAAAATATCTTAACAATTCTAATGTAAGAAATATTTTAAATATCAGCATTTCGACTAAAAACAGATCCAAAAAACCACTGAGGATTGTAAAGAACTTACATTTATTAACAAATTAATTATGAAAATTTTGTGTTTTTTATCCTCAGTGCAGTTTTAGAAGCTGGAATAGAAATATTAAAATAGATCACTTATAGGCTATGCATGTCTACGTCAAACCAATCGGCTCAGAATAGCTATAAAAAAAGCGGCCTAAAAAGACCGCCTTTTTATATGGCTGCTTAATTGTCAGAAATCAATGCCACTTGCTGTACATAGTTAAACAGCTTTAATTTAGAAGCATTCACTTCTTCTTCAGGTGCTTGATTCTTTAAATCACGGTGTACCCGAAGATAATGTTGACGTAAGGTATGACGCTCTGTCGCATTATAGTTTTTGGTAAATTCATTGATGGCTGGATCACCATCTTTAACAATTCGATCCACCCAACGCTGTAATTGAGCTGTCTTTTTAAGACCTTGTTTGGGTGTTAAATAAGACAAAATCACCGTTTCATTTTCATTACGTAATAATTTACCAATCCGTGAAAATTGACGACGACGTGCTTCATGTGAACTAATTGCCTGCACATCAAGCAAGGCGTCAATCAAACGCTCATCTACGGGTAGGTTTTTAATTTGTTTAGCGCTCAGCTCTGCAAGCTGCGCACCCAAAGCAGCCATACGCTGGACTGCTTTTTTCTGTTCGGTCTTACTTGCGCGTCCCTCTAAAGAATCAAAATCTTCTTCAGTTAAACTGTTCGGTCGACGTGCCACGATTAATCTGCCTCATAAAATTTTGCTGCAAATAGTGCCTGAATTTCAGATAAGGCTTTTTCCTCGTCTGCTCCTTCAATCACCAAGCGTAAAGTTGTTCCTTTGCCCGCACCGAGCATCAGCAAGGACATGATATTTTTTGCATCTACCAGTTTATCCGCTTTGCCAATCTGGATACTGGAACGAAATTTGGTGGTAACTTCTATCAGTTTACCAGATGCGCGTGCATGTAAACCCAGTTTATTAATTACGTCAACTGTCGTATCAATCATGACCAGTGCTTCATTTCTCGATGGAGGACTTGAATAGACCATTTTGCCTCAAGGGCTTTTTTTAGTCTATCCACAATATAAACAGAACGATGTTGACCACCGGTACAGCCTATCGACACGGTCATATAATGACGATGCCCTTCGGCAAAGGTCGGCAACCACTTGTCCAGAAAGTGATACAGATCATTGAACATATCCTCGACCTGATCGCTCTTTTGTAAAAACGCCTGCACCGGCTGATCTAGCCCTGAAAATTTGCGCAGTTCTAGTTCCCAATGCGGATTCGGCAAATGTCGAACATCAAAAACATAATCCGCATCCAGGGGAATCCCATGCTTATAACCAAAGGATTGCAGAATCAGGATCAGATTATCGGCCTGTCCGAGCTTGGACAATAAGGTATGTTTCAGGTCATGCACGCTTTTGTCGGTGGTATCGATATGCACCGTAGAACGCAACTGAATCGGCATCAACAGGATTTTTTCTTCCTGAATGCACTGATTCAAGCTTTTAAAGCGTGAAGCTAAAGGATGCGGTCGACGCGAAGCACTAAAGCGGGCAATCAGCTCCTGATCCTGCGTGGTCAGATAGATAATATCGACCGAACCATGCTGTTGCAGTTGCCCAAATACATGGTCAAATTCTTGTAAATCTGCCCGAGTACTGCGCACATCGACGCCCAGCGCCAACTGTTCCAGATTGTTTTCGCTGTCCAGTTTTGCCACAATTTCGGGAAGCAATGCCAAAGGCAAATTATCAATACAGTAATAACCCAGATCTTCAAGCACCTGTAATGCAGATGATTTACCCGAACCAGATTGTCCTGTGACAATTAAAATGCGCTTCATGCATGCTACCCTTTCATCTTAGACGGCAGTGTATTTAACCCGCAGGTTATCGATCAGACGTGTATTCCCCAGCTTTGCAGCTATAAATAACACAAGATCTTGATTAAACGTATGAATTTTTTGTAATTCTGGCGTGCGGGCTTCAACATAATCAACAACGAAACCGGCATCGGTTAGGCTCTGACGAATTTCGGCCAATACCGTATCCAGTTCCACGCCTGCATGTAATTGCTGTTCAGCCCGTTGCAAGCTTTGATAAATGACCGGTGCGATTGCACGATGCTCTTCGCTTAAATAACCATTGCGCGAACTTAAAGCCAGGCCATCTTCTGCACGGGCAATCGGTACACCAATCACTTCCAGTGGAATATTCAGGTCTTGTACAAACTGACGAATCACCGCCAATTGCTGATAATCTTTCTGGCCAAAGAAGGCGTAATTCGGCTGTACGATATTAAACAATTTAGTGACCACCACCGCCACACCATCAAAATGGCCGGGACGCTGCAAACCGCATAAATCATTGGTAATATCAGAGACACTGATATTGGTCAGACGCGGTTTTTTGCCATACATTTGCTCAACCGTCGGCGCAAACACGATGTCACAACCAACTTCAGCCAATAGTTGTTGATCCTGTTCAAGCGTGCGCGGATAGCTGTCAAAATCTTCATTGGGCCCAAACTGAATCGGATTGACAAAGATACTGACCACCACCACATCACACAACTTACGTGCTTCACGCACCAGATTTAAATGTCCCTGATGCAGATTCCCCATGGTCGGTACAAAACCGATAATCTTGCGACTGGTACGCGCCGGATTTAATGATGCCGCTAAGCCCTGAATGGTGGTTTCTGTTTTCATCTTACAATTCAACCTGAAAAGTTTGTTCTGGTGCCGGGAAAGATCCATCTAAAACTGCAGCATGGTAGGCTTTAAAAGCATCCAGAATGGCTGTCGCACCCGATTGTTCTTGCATAAAATTACGTACAAATTTTGCGGTATGTCCAAAAGTCAAACCGAGCATGTCCTGAACCACCAATACCTGACCATCTGTAGCTGCACCTGCACCAATGCCAATGACCGGAATCTGCGGAAACAGTTCGGTGATTTCCTGGCCAAGCTGTGCTGGTACGCATTCAAGTAGCAATAGTGCAGCACCCGCCTCGACCACTGCCTTACAGTCCGCAATGAGCTGATCGGCCGCTTCACGGGTACGGGCTTGCAGTTTATAACCGCCAAAGACATGTACCGACTGCGGAGTAAGACCCAAATGCACACACACCGGAATACCGTTACGGGTCAGCACTTGCACGGTTTCTGCCAACCATGCACCGCCTTCCATCTTGACCATTTGCGCGCCAGCCTGCATCACGGTTTTCGAACTTTGCAAGGCATCATTCAAGGTAGCATAGCTCATAAATGGCAAGTCAGTCATGATAAAGGCATGCTGGTTACCACGGCGTACCGCAGCCGTATGATAGGCCATATCTGCAACCGTGACCGGCAAAGTCGAATCACGCCCCTGAATTGACATTCCCAGAGAATCGCCAATTAAAATGCTGTCCACTTCGGCAATTTCCATGGCTTTGGCCATACTGGCATCATAGCAAGTCAGACATGAAAATTTGCGTCCATCTGCTTTAAAGCGTCTTAAATCACTCAGACTGACCATGAAAATGTTCCTCTATGCTTGAAAGTTCTGACAAAGCTACCATCACTTAAAAATTAAATATTTGCCCAGTTGCTGTCATCGAGTACCGCGAGGGTCGACTGTTTAACGATGTCCAGGTCTTTTAATTTGTGTCCATGAACCTGTATTTCAGGATCAATATCCAGAAGTGGAATCAGGACAAAATCACGCTGTAATACCCCGACATGCGGCACAGTTAAACGTTCATTTTGAATCTGCTCATTGCCGTAGATTAGTAAGTCCAGATCCAGCGTACGTTCGCCCCAATGACGTAAACGTACCCGACCGGCGTCCTGCTCAAAAGCTTGCAGACGATCCAGCAAGCTTAAAGCTGCCAGATCGGTATTTAACTGCACCACTGCATTGAGATAGTTAGGCTGATCCTGTGGTCCCATCGGTGGACTTTGATACAGATGCGAAGTTTTCACCTGCCCCAGGGTTGCTAGTTTCTGTACAGCTTCTGCCAGAATCTGGCGTGAATCGCCCAGGTTACTGCCCAGACCAATATACGTCACGATCATTGTGTTGGCCCAAACACCACTTGGCTCAGATCACGTTTCACCCGTTTGCGTTTCATAATCGGATGATCTGCACCAATTTCACCGCTGGCACTGGCTGCCACATGCGATAGAGGTTTCGCCTTGTCTTCAAACTTGGCTTTACGCACCCGACGGTTGCGTGGTTCAGGGTCATTCACCAACGGCTCAATCTCGGCAAGATCTTGCTGCTGGGTCAGCTTCTGTTCC
Organism: Acinetobacter lwoffii; assembly: GCF_024129855.1. Lineage (GTDB taxonomy): Bacteria > Pseudomonadota > Gammaproteobacteria > Pseudomonadales > Moraxellaceae > Acinetobacter > Acinetobacter lwoffii_L. Next base: position 20,875 of record NZ_JAMXXC010000010.1, on the reverse strand, counting down.
AGATGCTCTTCTTGACTCGCCTTGCGACGGCTCTTGGCACGCTGACGGTTATACTGGCTAATGGCCCGTTCTTTCTCGTCACCGCTCATTTGCTGGTAGGCATCCCACCAGCTGCCCATACCTTGTGCAGTCGCATCACCTGATTTTTCACGCAGCAGCAAAAAGTCAAAGCCGGCACGGAAACGTGCATGGCTGGACAAAGCCTCGATTTGCTGTGGTTTTGGATTCAGCAAACGGGTCTGCATTTCCCAGACTTCACGAATAAAGGTCTCCGCAAAGCGTGGAATAATGGTGCGGGTTGCCTGACGTTTTAACACATCCAGACCGGCTTGGGCGCGGGCTTCGGCGGCTACCACGCCTTTATTTAGATAGAATTCACAACGCTCCATGAATGGCTGCCATAACAATACCGCATAGAAAAATGCAGGGTTGATGGTCTTGCCGATAGAAATACGTTGATCGGTATTTTTCGCAGCGCGTTCCATAAACGGCGTAATTTCAGGCTTGATATCTGCAAATAACTGCTGCCAGATCCCGAAATCGATCAGCATTGGCAAGACACGATTCAGGTGCCCCATGGTGAACAGCTTCTGTGATTCATCATAAAGTCGATGTGGAGAAACATCACGCAGCAACTGGGTCATTTCCGGCGTAAAGACATCCAGAATCGCTTCATCAATATTAAAGTTCAGCTTGGCGGCAAAACGTAAGGTTCGCAGCATCCGCACCGGATCTTCTTCAAATCTTAAAGCCGGATCACCAAGTAAGCGTAAGGTTTTGCTGTGGATATCATCCACTGCATTACAGAAATCCAGCACAATACCTTTACGCGGCTGGTAGTACATTGCATTGATGGAAAAATCACGACGGGCAAAATCCTGCTCGATGCTGCCCCAGTTGTTATCACGCAGAATCATCCCCGCGGCCGAGGTCACTGCTTTTTTTGGTGGGGCACGGAAGGTTGCCACTTCAACCAGTTCCCGCCCTGAATAGACATGCGCCAGTTCGAAACGTCGTCCGATAATCCGACAACGTCGTCCAAAAACTTCCTTGACCTGAGCCGGGGTTGCATTGGTGACTGCATCGAAATCTTTAGGATTCAAACCTAACATCAGATCTCGAACACCACCACCCACGATATAAGCTTCATAGCCTGCCTTGTTTAAGGCATCAATCACATCGAGAATATAAGAAGGTAATTGAGCGGTTGATAAACCACATTTTGACGCGCGCAAAGTTTGCAAAAGACGCTGTCTCCTACGTCTGAACGTAAAATTCTAAGATGACGCTAATCATATCGCTTACACGCCTAAAGGGCAATTTGATTATGTCAATCCTGCGAGTCAAATCAATCAGCTAGTCATGATCCGTACTGTCGCCTTACAAGGCCAGTTTGGCCTTGTTTTTGGCAAATAATGCCGGCCCAATACCTTTGACCAGCTGGATCTCTTCAATGCTTTTGAATTTACCGTTTTTTTGCCGATGCTCAATAATCGCCTCGGCCTTCTTTTGACCAATACCATTTAGCTGCTGTAATTGCTCCACTGTTGCATTATTCAAACTGATTTTATCAGCGGCAGAAGATGTCGATAATGCAGGCTTCGCCAGATAGTGATTGCTTTCTGATGAAGCCGTAGCGGCAGCTTTTTTCTTCAGGCGGGCGTCGTGTTGTTGTTGCTGGGTCTTCCATTCCATATAATCGGTCGCAGTCGCATGCGCAGTTCCGATAGAAATAAAGCCCAGCCAGCAACTCAGAAGAAGATTAATCCATGTTGGACCGATTCGATAAGGTGTTTTTTTCATGTGCTGCTCTTTGTTTTAATTCTAATTTAGCCTGTTCCCAGAGCTGATCAAGTTCAGCCAGTGACAGTTTTTCCAGGTCTAATTGCTGTAATTGTGCCTGATCTTCCATTAAGGCAAAGCGGGTCCGGAATTTATAGATTGTCCCCAATAATGCCATCTCGCTGGAGATGCCAAGTTTACGACCAACATTCACCAGAGAAAATAAGCAGTCGCCAAATTCTTCCTGTATTTCATCGGAATTTTGTCCGGCTACCGCTTCTTTTAATTCAGCCAGTTCTTCTTCCAGCTTGGCATAAGCACCCGCCATGTCCGGAAAATCAAAACCAATTTTGGCGACATTTTTTTGAATTTCATCGGCCTGTACCAAAGCCGGTGCATGTTTAATCTGATCCAGGCGTGAACGCGGCTTACCCTGCTTTTCTTGCTGTTTGATTTCTTTCCATAACTCAGACACATCTTCTGGGCTGAGCTGCGCAAACTGTTCCGCCTGAAATACATGCGGATGACGGCGAACCAGTTTATCGGTAATGGCCTGCACCACATCCTGAAAATCGAAAGCCCCCTGCTCGCTGTACATTTGCGACTGGAACACCACCTGTAGCAGCAAATCACCTAGCTCATCGCGGACATCGTCGACTTTTCCAGAGCGGACTGCTGCTTCGACTTCATAAGCTTCCTCAATCGCATATTTGGTCAGAGATTCGGGGGTCTGCTGCTGATCCCATGGACATTTTTCACGTAATTCACGCATGACCTTGAGTAGTTGTTCCATATTCAAAAACCTCTTTTTTACCAAATAGTCGCGTCAATCTGCCAGTTTCTTGTTATGCTCAAAAAAAAGACAATAAGGAGATCAGGCACATGCACAGTATATTGATTAGTGGTGCAGCACAAGGAATTGGTGCCGCGACGGCCACCCTATTTTACCAGCACGGCTACAAGGTGGGCATTTATGATGTTCAGGTGGAACAGGCAGAACAACTGGCCCAGCAACTGGGCGAACATGCCAAAGCCGGTTTTCTCGATGTAGCTGACTATGCTTCTTGGGAAACAGCTTTAGCCGAATTTTCAGCTTGGGCAGGTGAAATCAATATTCTGGTCAATAATGCCGGGATCCTATATTCAGGGCCTTTTGAAGATACTACTATTGATGCACATCACCGGACTCTGGATATTAATGTCAAAGGGGTCATGAACGGCTGTCATGCCGCTTTCCCTTATTTAAAAGAATCTTCATTTGCCCGCATCATTAATCTATCTTCCGCTTCGGCGATTTATGGCCAGGCCGATTTAAGCAGTTATTCCACCAGCAAGTTTGCAGTGCGTGGCCTGATTGAAAGTCTGGATATTGAGTGGCAACCCTATGGGATTCGAGTCTTGGATGTTATGCCGCTTTTCGTCAGTACCGCCATGGTCAAAGATATGCAGGCAGAAAGCATCAAAAAGATGGGCGTGCATTTAAAAGCAGAAGATGTTGCACAAGATATTCTTAAACTGGCAGAACTCAAAGATTCCATCTGGCAAGCCACCCATCATCCTGTCGGATTCAAAAGCCAGTTTTTATTTCATTTATCGCGGATGAGTCCACAATTTGTGAATCGGCTGAGTAATCTGATCATTTCTAGAAAATAAAAAATATTTGGGTTGATTCTGTTTTAGACAGTGTGATGAATCTGGATCACAGGAAATCTCAATCCCTTGCAGGAATCCTCACTTTGCCAGGCCACGGTGAGCATGCAGCCAGCAAGCGTATAATTTTGATAGGCATAGATGCCAATCTCTGGATGTTCGCAGCGCCCACCATTTTGCTCAGGATGGATATTGGTATTGAGCTCATTCAGGTTGATCCGGATTCCCAAGCCTGATGCCTTTAACACGGCCTCTTTAGTCGTCCAGACTTTAAACCAGTATTCGGGATCATAAGCCAGCGTTTTCCAATGTTTTAATTCTTCGGGATGAAAGGCATGTTGTGCCAAGGCTTCAAAACGAACCTTACGACTCAGTTCTTCAATATCAATTCCCAAGTTTTGGACATTCCTGCTCGTGGCCAGGGCGTAGAAATTTTGACTATGACTATGATTAAAACTGAAGTCCGGATAGTCATTTAAATAAGGCTTGCCGAAATTCGTCCGCACCACCTGTTGATCGCTAACTGGCAATTCAAAAGATTGGGATAAAAGCTGATTACGCAAACACGCCACTTCGCGTTTCCGTTCGACAACCTGGGTTTTGCGGTCTGACAACGAATGACAAGTCAGATCAGAAAGTTGATGCAGATGAATTTGAATCAGCCGAGCCACGTGAATCCATTAAAAAGATATCAATTGATTTGAGTGTAAAAGAATTCACACTTTTATTGGGAGAGAAATTCATTATTTTCTCAAAACAAAAAGCCCGCTTTACGCAGGCTTTTTATCCGAAAAATTTAAACTATAGAATTAGCGTTTAAATTTCTTCTCGGCTTTCTTGAACTTCTGTACATAACGACGTTTACGCGCAGCTGCACGCTCATCCACTTGAGACTTACGGCCTTCAAACGGGTTTTCAGAAGTTTTAAACTCGATTTTAATCGGTGTACCTTCAAGCTTGTACACTTTACGGAACACGTTTTCCAAGTAACGACGATAATCCGCAGGAGTTTTATCCACCTTGTTACCATGAATCACGATCGTCGGCGGATTTTGTCCACCCATATGTGCGTAACGCATTTTAATACGACGACCCTGAACCATAGGTGGTTGGTGAGCCTCTGTCGCATCATTTAAAATCTGGGTGATTTTTGCCGGTGATACTTTCAAACGAGATGAATCATAAGCACGGTGAATCGATGGATAAAGATCGCCCACACCCGTTCCATGCAATGCAGAAATCAAATGTACTTTGGCCCATGGAATAAAATCGAAGCGACGCTCTACATCGAGCTTACATTGCTTACGATCATATTCAGTCATGTTATCCCATTTGTTGACTGCAATGACCATGGCACGACCCGCTTCAAGCGCATAGCCAATCAAATGCAAGTCCTGCTCAACAATACCATCACGCGCATCAACCACAACAACAATTACGTTGGCATCTTTCATCGCCTGTAAAGTTTTAACAATCGAGAATTTCTCAATCATTTCATCGACTTTACCTTTACGACGCACCCCGGCAGTATCAATCAGGGTGTATTGACGGCCATCACGCTCGAATGGAATATAAATCGAGTCACGTGTTGTACCCGGCTGGTCAAATGCCACCACACGCTCTTCACCGAGCAAGCGGTTCACCAGCGTGGATTTACCTACGTTCGGACGACCAATAATCGCTAAACGCAGACCCGTGTTTTTGTCATGCTCTTCCGGATTTTCATCTTCAGGTACATCAGCAAGTACATCTTCCAGCATCTGCTGAACACCACGACCATGGCTGGCTGCCACTTGTAGCGGCTCGCCCATACCCAGTTTGTAGAATTCAACCAAGGCAGCTTCAGCATGTACGCCGTCGACCTTGTTGGCCACCAGAAAGACTTTTTTGCCTAAAGTACGCAATTCACGGGCAATCTGTTCATCAGATGCCAGCAGTCCGGCACGCGCATCAACCACAAAAATGATGATATCGGCTTCATGAATGGCAGTCTTGGATTGCTCTGCCATATATGAATCAATACCACCTTCATTTTCGCCAATACCGCCGGTATCGACAACAATAAAGGATTTATTTTGATAGGTAGCATCGCCATATTTACGGTCGCGTGTCAGACCTGCAAAGTCTGCCACCAATGCGTCACGGCTCTTGGTAATCTGGTTGAACAGCGTCGATTTTCCGACGTTCGGACGACCAATGAGCGCAATTACGGGTTTCATAGAGTAACCTTTATTCAATATCAGGCGTCAAAGTGGCCTGAACATCAGAAAGCATAGGAAGATATAAGGGGGAAATACCCTAAATAAAAACACGGGGCATTGATTTTTCAATCACCCCGCGTTCACAAAAATACGGTTGTGGCTAGTTTAGCATAAGGCTCGTTAAAATTAACGGTTCTGCCAAATGCTTAATGCGCCCTTGCGTGTAGAAACATAAAGCTGGTTGTCGATGACGCGTAAGCTACGCACTTCCCCAGAAGTTTTCGAACGACCAGTAATCTGTCCAGTACGCGGATCAATCAGGTGCAAGACACCATCCAGATCACCGACTACAAGGTCAGTACCCAGCATCACCGGATTACTTAACTTGCGATTCAGCAACTGGTCATTTTCCCAAAGCGGTTGACCCGAAGTAATCTCAAAGGCTTTGATTTTGCCATCGGTTTGCGCCACAAATACACCATTGCCCACAACTTCTGGACGCTGGATACTGCTGGCATCTTCACTCCAGACCACCTGTTGTGAAGCTAAATCCAGCACAGTCACCTGACCTTGATAACTGGTGGTCACCACAAACTGGCCTGCAACGACCGGTTCCCCGTCAATATCAACCAGACGCTGGATATCAGAACGCCCATCCGACACTGCGACACGACGCTGTAATTTTGGCACACCGCTTAAGGCATCCAGTGCATAGATATAAGCATTGGAAGATGCAATCAGTACATTACGAGCATCTAATGCAACAGGTGCAGCCATGCCACGCAGGCTGAATTGTACATTAGGTAAGTTATAAGTCCAAACTTGCGCACCCGTCGCAATTTCATGCGCATATACTGTGCCGTCATTGCTAACACTAATGACACGCCCTGCATGAATCAGTGAAGGTGCCAGTAAAGCGCCAGTCAATTGCGCAGTCCATTTCTGATCGCCGGTTTGCTGATCCAGCGCAAACAGCTGACCTTTCTGGTTACCCACGACAACAAGACCTTCAGCAGCTTCAACACCAGAACTTAAATTGTCTTTGCTGACTTTTTTCTGCCACAGACGCTGTTTGCCTTTAAATGCAGACACTTCGCCTTTCGGATCAATTGCAAAGACCACACCATTATCTGCATCCAGACGTAAACGCAACGGATCAGCAGCATCTGTCGAAGCCACACTGGTGGAAAATACAGGGACCAGGGTTTTGGCTTGAGTCAGTTTTGGAAGTGGATTCGGTTTTACTTCTGGAACTTTATTGGTTTTACCCGCACAGCCAGCCAATGCAAGCGTTAAAACAGTCAAGGCACAGGTAATTTTGTATTTTCTATTCATTCAGCTTCTTCCGCTTGTGTTTCTATAATTGGGCGTTCGATTTCCGGATCATCGACCAATACGCCTACGCTTTCGAGCTTAATTTGTAAAATCTGACGTTCTTCTTTACGTTCAATCAAAGCATCCCATGCACTTTGATATACTTTTTTAGCATTTTCAATATCATTTTTGGCAACATAGATATCGCCACGTGCTTCATCGGCAGTTGCTTTAAATGCAGGCTCAGTGACTGCTTCTAAAGTTTTCAATGCAGCATCATATTTTTTCTGTGCCAGTTGTGCATAGGCCAGACGAAGTTTGACGACCTGAACCAGACCTTTATCGTCTACTTTCGAGTTTTCAACTTTCTGTAGCGCTTTCTCGGCCGCAGCATAATCTTCTTTGTCATAAGCCAGTTTCGCCATGACTAACTGGGTCTGAATCGCCTGAGCTGAATCAGGTGCTTCCTTGACAATCTTGTCCGCAGCTTCAGACAACTTGGCAAAACCATCACCTTTCGATGCCTGTGCATCATCCATCAACTGCTGAACCTTGGCAGTGTGCATTTGCGACTCTGCCAGGTTTTTCTTCTGCCAATATTCCCATCCAAAAAAGGCAATCAGCGCAATTAAAATCCCGGTAATCATCGAAGAACCATATTTCTTCGTAAAGGATTTTAAGCTTTCAAACTGTTCATCACCACTCATTGCGCTCATGAGATTACCCTTTTCCTAATGTTTTATCGATTATTTTGAAGAAATTTTAGTACTAAAAAATGCAACGAAGTCCGTAAATGGTACATTCGATTGCTCTGCGGTTGCCAGCTCTTTCACAGTAAACGCCTGAGCTTCCAGTTCACGTTCACCCAAAATCGCCGCATACAAAGCACCGGCTTGATCAGCCTTTTTCATTTGCGATTTCATTGAACCCTGTGAGCCTACTTTCAGACGAACCTGACTGCCTGCTGCTTCAAGCTGATCACGGATCTGCTCCGCAATGACCAAAGCTTTACCTTGAGAAGCCGGTTCAGCCACCAGGAAAACCTCACAATCACGTGTCGGGGTATTGTCTTCAACCTGTTCCAGCAGAAGCAATAAACGCTCGACCCCCATAGCAAAACCGACCGCAGGGACAGACTGATCTGCCTTTCCTTTAAGCTGCCCCACCAGGCCGTCATAACGGCCACCGGCACAAACTGTACCTTGTGAACCCAAATGGGTTGTGGTCCATTCAAAAACAGTTTTGTTGTAATAGTCCAGACCACGTACCAGTTTTTGATTGATCACAAAACTGATGCCTGCATCGGTCAAGTACTGTTGTAGCTGGGTAAAATGCGCCAGCGTTTCTTCACCCATAAAATCATGAAGTTTCGGTGCATTTTCCAAGATGCTTTGTGTTTTGGCATCTTTAGAATCTAGAATACGCAGTGGATTGGTGGTTAAACGACGTTGTGAATCTTCATCCATATCCGCTTTATGCGACTCCAGAAATTCAACCAGTGCCGCACGATATGCTGCACGCTCATCCGACTCACCGAGTGTATTTAACTCAAGCTGAACCTTGTCTGCCACACCCATACGTTTCCACAGACGCGCCGTCATCAGAATCAGTTCAGCATCCATATCTGGCGTTGCCACACCAAAGGTTTCCACACCAAACTGGTGAAACTGACGGTAACGACCTTTTTGCGGTTTTTCATAACGGAACATGGGTCCGATATACCAGACGCGAGGCGTCGCACCGCGCAGCAGGTTATGCTCTAGCATGGCACGTACACAACCTGCCGTCCCTTCAGGACGCAAAGTCAACGATTCAGGCGGATTACCCTTGTCGAGGAAGGTATACATTTCTTTTTCAACGATATCGGTTGCATCACCGATCGAACGTTTGAACAAGTTGGTCTGTTCTACGATAGGCAAACGGATTTGTTGATAGCCATAGGCATCCATCAAACCGGATAGATGCTGTTCAAGACGTCTCCAAGCTGGGGTTTGCGTTGGGAGAATGTCATTAAAACCTTTGATTGCGACGATTGAACTCATGATCTACTCAGGAAAACTTGTACGAATAATTTCTTTAGATTTAGCTTCTTCAAGCTCGGAAACACGTTGACGAACCATGGTTTCGATTTCATCAACCAATTGATTCGTGTCAATTAAATGGCTCTTTTCACCATTACGGTACACCAGTGAACGTGGTGCTGCACCTACGACACCAATATCGGCTTCTTTAGCTTCGCCCGGCCCATTGACCTTACAGCCAATGACAGAGACATCCATTGGGGTACGAATATCTTCTAAACGCTCTTCAAGTTGCTGCATCACCGAAATCACATTAAATTCCTGACGTGAACAGCTTGGGCAGGCAATGAAGTTAATCCCGTTGGAGCGCAGACCCAGCGATTTCAGAATATCAAAACCAATTTTAATTTCTTCTTCAGGCTCGGCAGCTAAGGAAATACGCATGGTATCCCCGATGCCTTCCATCAGCAGGCCACCCAAAGCGATCGCAGATTTAACCGAACCGGTACGGTAAATACCTGCTTCTGTGACACCCAGATGGAGTGGATTATCAATTTGCTGTGACAGCAAACGATACGCCTCCATGGTCAGGAACACATTCGAGGCTTTGACTGAAATTTTGAATTCCTGGAAATCCAGACGGTCTAGAATATCGATATGACGCATCGCAGATTCAAGCAGTGCCTGACCCGTCGGCTCGCCATATTTCTTTTGAATATCTTTTTCCAGTGAGCCGGCATTGACACCGATCCGCATGGAAATGTCGTTATGACGTGCCGCGGCCACCACTTCACGGATTTTCGCTTCCGAACCGATATTGCCCGGGTTAATCCGCAGGCAGTCTGCACCCAAATCCGCAACTGCCAAAGCAATTTTATAATCGAAGTGAATATCGGCGACCAAAGGTACATTGACCTGCTTGCGAATTTCACCAAATGCCGCCGCGGCTTCCATGGTAGGCACAGAAACCCGCATGATGTCTGCACCGGCATCTACACAGCGCTGAATCTGTGCAACCGTAGCTGCTACATCACAGGTTTCAGTATTAGTCATCGACTGGATACTGATTGGTGCATCACCACCCACATAAACTGAACCCACACGAATTTTACGTGTTGGACGACGTTTAATTGGATTTACGATCATCGTTCTGCTCTACTCTTGATCTGTTAAGGTGATAAACGGAATTCTGCTTTTCCGTTCACAGTGTAGGGTGACAATGAAATATTTTCATTATTTAAACTGAGTGATACAGCCGATGCATCATCCAGACGAATCTGGAATGGCGCTTCACCATTCAGTTGCAAGCTCGATGCCTGACGGCCAGTTGCCAGAACATTACCCGCCGAGTCGACAATATGCACCGAAGTCGGACGGTTAAAATCAAGCTTCAGCTGATCACCGGAAAGTGCGGCACCTGTATCCAGATTCAGAATCTCGACATTAGAAGCGCCTACTCCAGAGACTTCAGTGCTATTTTGGGAATTACTACTCGACCAGTTCTGAATCATGGCAAACAGTGCGCCCAAAATCAGCAAAAGTACCAGCGTAATAAAAATGCGCTTTAACCACTTACGATTACGGTCACGCTTGGAACCTGGTAATTTCCCCATAATTTTAATTGGAGAATTGTTCAGGGCATGATTCGGCAGCAACCCGGTATCATTGGTATAGATTTCATCAAAACGCTGAATAATACTAGACGCATCTACACCCAGAAATTTGGCATAAGTCCGGTAATAACCTTTGATAAAGGTCGCTTCTGGCAAAGATTTGTATTCATCCTGCTCAAGAGCAGTCAGGGTTTTGACCGGAATGTTCAGCTCTTTCGCTACATCTTCCAGATTGCGCTGCTGATTGATACGAATCTGGCGCAAGTACTCGCCCGGACGTTGAATATTTCCTAACGCATTTGGAGCTACGCTCGAATGATTCGATGGTGAATTAGGATTTACTTCCATACGGCCTCAGTACTGTACTGTAATTGCAAATAACGTTGGTATTCCTGGCTTTCAGGAAAGAGTGCACGTAACTGGTTGACCAATACCTGCATACCCAACTGATCACCCCCGGCACGCGCAGTGCGAATGCCGACCCAGAGCGCACGGGCACCCTGATTTTTCTGTCCCACACCACGCACAAACTGTTGATACATTTGTGTCGCCGCCGGGAACTGCTGGTTCAAATAAAATATTTCTGCCAACTCTAACATTGAAATATAAGAATCGCGATTGGCTTGCAGCGCCTGTTTGAATGATTTTTCAGCGTTTGCTGTATCACCCAGTTTCAGGTAAATCCGCCCCATATTTTCCAGTGCGCGGAATCGCTGATCATAACCCAACGTGGCACCAGCAATTTGAAACTGCTCGATTGCATCATTATAGCGTTCAAGCTGATATAAATAAGTGCCGTAATTATTTCGCGCCTGCGCATTTTTCGGATCTGCCGAAATCGCACGCTTGAAATAATGATCTGCTTTTTCGAGATTAAGCTTACTACCTTCCTGTTGCAGTAGCACGCCCATCATCATATTCGCTTGAGAATCACGCGGACTGCTTTCAAGTGCCTGATCCAGCGCACGTTTGGCTGCATCCAGGTCACCTGTTCTCAGATATTCTACCGCCAATTGGGTACGGACTTTGGTGGCCTTTTCAGGGTCTTTCTGACCCAGATCTGGCGTCTGACACGCGACTAAAACCAAAGACACACATACTGTTGAAATCAAAGCAAACTTTGATGTTAGATTTCTCAACTGGCGACCTCTTATTATCCTTGTGAGCGCATGATCTCATTCGATTGCGCAATTTTCTTTTTCCACTGTTCCGCACGACGGGTACGGTCAGCAACTTGTCCGACTAACTGTCCGCACGCGGCATCAATGTCATCACCGCGTGTCTGACGAATCGTACACACAAAACCGGCATCAGACAAAGTTTTTTGGAAAGAAATAATCCGGTTGCGGCTTGAGCGGCCATATGGCGCATGCGGGAACGGATTAAAAGGAATCAAATTAATCTTGCTTGGCAAATTCTTCAACAGCTTAATCATTTGCTGAGCATGTTCAGGATGGTCATTCACGCCATCTAACATCACATATTCAATCGTCACATGTTTACGTGAACTTTCGTTACCATCTTTAGCAATATAGCGCTGACATGCAGCAATCAGCTGCTCAAGCGGATATTTTTTATTGATCGGCACCAGCTCGTTACGCAGTTCATCATTTGGCGCATGCAATGAAATAGCCAGCGCCACGTCAATATCTTTGACCATCTGATCGATTTTCGGTACCACACCAGAAGTCGATAAAGTCACACGACGTTTTGACATGCCGTATGCAAAGTCATCCAGCATAATACGCATTGAATTCAATACTGCATCGTAGTTGAGTAATGGCTCGCCCATGCCCATCATCACCACGTTCGTGACTGAACGTTCACGCTCAAGTACAGGCACATCTTCCATATAGGAATAGTTCGCCATCCAGAGCTGACCGATAATTTCGGCTTGAGTCAAATCACGCTGGAAACCCTGTTTACCGGTTGAGCAGAATGAGCAGTCCAGCGCACAGCCCACTTGTGAAGAAATACACAAAGTGCGACGTAAACCACTGCGATGTTCTGCCGGAATCAGTACCGTTTCGACGAGGGAACCTTCACCGTCGCCAACACGGAATACCCATTTACGAGTTCCATCTTTGGAATAGTTTTTATGCACCACTTCCGGTGCTTTAATTTCACAAATCTTTTCCAGTTTTTCACGCAGTTTGCCGGAAATATTGGTCATTTCAGCAAAATCAGTCACGAAGAACTGGTGAATCCATTTCATCACCTGCCCGGCACGAAACTTCTTCTCACCCATGTCCTCAAAGAATTTTTCCATTTGCGGACGTGACATGCCAAGTAAATTCACTTTCTCGACAGTATTTGCCTGTGCTGGAGCGGATGGAGTGTGTTGCTGCGGCTCAGAAACTGCTGATACAGCGACTGCTTCAGTACTCATGTGTATTACCTAAACCATGTCTAAAGATGAAAGGAGAAGCTCAATATGTGAGCAAAGAATTATTCAGAGAATAAAAAAACCAGATAAGTATAATAACACTTATCTGGCTTGAATACTGCGAATTAACGAGTACGTGGAGCAATCTCAGTTTGAGCGAAGAAGTAGTTAACTTCACGATCAGCAGATGCTACAGAGTCAGAACCGTGAGCAGCGTTTTCATCGATGCTTACAGCGAAATCTGCACGGATAGTACCAGGAGCAGCTTCTTTAGGATTCGTCGCGCCAAGGATGTCACGGTGAGCAAGAACAGCGTTTTCGCCTTCAAGAACTGAAACAACAACTGGACCAGAAGTCATGAATGCAACTAGGTCAGCAAAGAAACCACGTTCTTTGTGCTCAGCATAGAAGCCTTCAGCTTCAGCTTGAGTCAAATGTTTCATTTTAGTTGCAACAATTTGAAGACCAGCTTTCTCGAAACGAGCAAAGATGTCGCCGATGTGGTTTTTAGCAACTGCGTCGGGTTTAACGATAGATAAAGTACGTTCGATAGCCATGATAGGCTCCTTAAGTCAATTGTTGACATGAAAATTTGGCGCATTATAACGAGATAATGCGCATTTTTCTGCTTTTCATCTGTAAAAAAATGCTTTTTTAAGATGAGGACTTAGCGTGCCTCGTCAATCCATGCCATTTGAATGGCTTCAAGCAGACCTTCAGTCGACTTGGTTGGATCATCTTCAAATTCAGGCAAAGCACATACCCAAGCATGTAAATCAGTAAAACGAATCCACTGCGGGTCCACATCTGGATGCGCTTCGTAGAGTTCAATCGCGATATCGAGCGTGTCAGTCCAACGTAAACCCATCTCTATTTCTCACCATAATTGCTTTGATACTGTACTTTAACAAATCTGTGAAAATCTGCGAGCCTTTGCTCCGGCTTTCACTTATTTTTACAGCACAATATTCAGATAAGGTGCGGTCAGGACAATAGCAATTGCCATCATGCCACCCAGAATTGCGCCAACTGCCACATCACTTGGATAATGCAATCCCAGCACCATTCGGGACACTGCGACCAGAACCGTAAAAGGCAACATCAGCATCAGTAATAAAGGTGCGACATAACCTAAAACGGTGGTTGCCATCACGGCATGCAAGGTATGCCCGGAAGGAAAACTGAAATGATCCAGTGGATGCTCACCCAAACGGATCACTTGATGTACCTGATAAGGACGTGGTCGTACAGTTTTGATTTTAAGCACCTTGTAAATCATAGTACCTATAGTACTTCCCAAAATCAGATAAACAATCTGCACGGTATAGATCAAGCCTTGCATGATCCAAACCAGTATCAGCATGAAATACCAAAATGCACCATTTCCTAAGCGGCTAATCATTTTAAAAAAAGTGGCAATACGGACTGAATGCGAAAAATGATTCAGATAAACACAGCCTTTCAAATCGATTTCTAAAAATTTAATCTTTACATTCTGGAGTTTCACACTGGTGCTCCTTTCTTGTTTTATATCCTGTATTCCTGATGCTGTACCAGTGAATACAGTGCCTGTTCAAATTGCCGGACCGGATATTGCCAGCCTACTTTTTCGGCTTTTTTACGTGCTTGCGCGCCCATCTGCTGTAATCTTTGCAGATCAGGCAGTCCGAGCATCTGCTGAATCAAACCCCGCTGATGTCCAAGTCTACTCAACCATCCCGTTTCACCATGCTGCACATGCAAGTTTGCACAAGCATAATCATAAGCAATCACTGGCAAGCCACTGGCCATCGCTTCCAATACCACATTTCCAAAGGTTTCAACCTGACTGGCAAAACAGAAGACATCTGCACTGGCATACGCCGCTGACAGTTTTTCTCCTGTCAAGCTACCGGTAAAAACAATACTGCCATCCTGATTCAGTTGTTGCAGTCGAGTGCGATCCGGCCCATCTCCAACCACCACCAAACGTATATCTTGCTGACGAACTTGGCGCAGCACAAAATAGGTTTTGATCAGCACGTCAATTTCCTTTTCAGGAGAAAGCCGTCCGACATACAACATCACCCGGGTCTCGTTTGAAACTCCCCAAGCATAGCGCAAATCTGGTGATCGCCACTTTGGTGAAAATGTATCTGGATCGACGCCTCTGCCCACAACTGCCAAGGGACAAGTCACACCAAACTGATTTAAGGCTTGAGCCGTGCCTCGACTCGGAACACAGGTCAAATCAGTATTATTATGAAACCACTTTAAATAGCCTTGAATTGGCTTCAGTAAAAAAGCCAAATCAAAAAACCGACTAAATTCCTGAAATGATGAGTGGAAACCGCTAGAGACTGGAATTTTATGGAATTTTGCAAGCTGTTGAGCTACCAGACCCAAAGGGCCTTCGGTCACAATGTGAATAATATCAGGTGTAAAAATTTCAACAGCTTGATGGATTTTTAGAAATTGCGGTCTACCAAACTGCAAATTGCTATATTTAGGAAGGCAATGCGCTTTAACCAGACATTCACTATGTGGTTTAAAATCGTTACAGGCTTGTCGTTGTTCTGGACGTATTAATAAAATCTTATGTCCCTGTTTTTGCAATCCTTTACAAAGTTGCAATAAAGCATGGGCAACACCATTGATTTCAGGAGGCCAGGTTTCGGTAACGATGGCAATTTTTAAACGGGACCGTGTCAGATCTTCTAGGACTATTTTGTCATGAATGGCCTGTTTACGTTGTTCTTTTAAATCAAACTGGATTTTGTGAATAACAGGTCTTTGCTCTAATAATTCTGAGATGGAAATTTGTTGCATCTCGCACCTATTCGCTTATATTTTTCACCCAGTATAGAAAGATCTCATGACTATTTGATGAATCATGAAGCTTAAATACAACTCCACAACAATGCTTACCACTTCTCCATTCGACTTAAAAGTAAGTGAATATCTGCTTGTTTAACAGATATTCACTTACTACACACTCCCCTTCAATACTTTCAAATATTTTCAATTATTTATTATCATTATAGGCTTTTTGATATTTAAAATTTTATTTTTAAAAATCGATATCGACTGAGATCTGGTCCTGATAGTCTCCTGCAGGCACACCACTATAAGGATTATCAACTAGTTGAACAGAAATAATATATTTTTGTCTTTTTCCAGAATTTTGATCAAGCTTTACCCCCCATAGATTACTGTTAGCCCCACTTAAATTTAATTTGGTTCGTAATTTATAAGGACCATTCGATACATAACTTGTACCATCCGGATTTATCAAGTTTTGGCTACTGAATAAGATAGAGTAACCTTTATCACAAGAAACATTAAAAGAGGTTGCAGCTTGGCTACGTTGATAACTTGCCAGACGCAATTCTGAATCAGTAAATCCATCAATAGAACAATACTGAGCTGCCGCGATTCCACTCATTAGTAAGGTAGTTATAAATATGAAGAGTTTTTTCATTTTTTTGTACTCCTATCTGCATATTGCTTCTAGCATTTGTTTATCTAAGTTCTGGAATTGATTTTCATTAAGTGTGAACTGAACTTGGCACTGTTGGCCTCCTTGAGTCTGGACTTTGAGGCTATATGAACCGGCTTTGAAGAGGTATAAATAAACCATTCCCTGACTATCCACAAAAAAAGGTTCTGCAGTTATGCCTTCTACAACCACTTCAGAGCCTGGTGATAAATTATTTTGTTTAATATCTTTGAGTCTAAGGGCTATACGCTTAGTTTTGTGAACAGGAAAATTTAACCGATATCCTCGCTGTTCAAGTCCAATTATTTTTTTTGAAGATTGTTCGAAAGTTTCATCTAAGCCTAACTGATTATGATCAAAAGAAATATCATAATGAATATAAGGAATCAGATTATGAACGAACATATAACTATTTTTATTGGTACTCCCCACCAGTCCAGCCGAACGGTAAATATCTAAGTCTGGGTGCTGATCCACGTGCACAAGTGCAAACGCATTATCTGCATATTTAGTCAGCGCTACTTTACTCCCTAGCCAGACTAAAGCACCATCAAAACTAAGCTGTGAATTGCGACGATCCTCATATTCATCATGAGAAAGCTGCAAATTGCCAACACTGGTTTTCCATAAACCATAAGCATTGTAATGAAGTTCATCATCAGCTTGGTTTACGCCTATTACATAATCGAAACCATTTTGGGTTGAGGTGGTTCGACTAAAACTTAAAGCTGTTTCATTATCGGCCGTATCATGGTCTAGGGAAATTCGTTTATTTGCTCCCCAATTATAATAAAGAGCAATATTAAATCCTTGATCATCCTCATCACTATAGTCCTTATAAAAACCAAAATTAGTATATAAATTATTTGTTAAAGCCTTAGATGCTCTAATATCAAAAAATTTACGGTCTTCGCTTAATAATCCATTATTATTGTAGTAAGATTGATATATATAATTAAAACCCAAATTATCAATAAATTTTAGATTAGAAAAATTAAAATAGAACATTCCCGAATATTTTACATTAGATTCATATAAATTATTTCCCAGATATTCGTATTCTTCAGAGAAATACTTACCATTTAATCCTACAGACCAATTTCTTAAATTTCGAGTCAGGCTAATTTTAGCAGCATAACCTTGATCTCCATCTTTAATTTGACTAGCTGAAAAAGCACTATCAATTAAAAAATATTTACTTATACCTTGCGTCCACAATAAATCAAGATTACTAACATCCTGGTTATATAAAAGATCGACACCTAAAGTAGTAAAAGAGTTAATACCACGACGGAAATAAAACTTAGAAAAAAAGTCACGGTAATCATCATCTACAGAATCATAATTATAACGCAGCTTACCGAATGAGATATTATATTCATTTAGTTTTGGTTTAAGTAATCGACTATTAATAAAAACAGGAAAACTTCTTACAGTACGATTACCTAAAATATCTTCAACTACTATTTGAGCATTCCCAGCTTGACTTAAAACACCTCCAGCTGGAAGATTATAATATCCCGGAGCAACTGAGTCCCTATAAAGTCTTACACCATTAATGAATAAGTCTACAGTTGAAGGTAGGCTTGCACTTCCTGTTAAGTTAGGAGCGTTCCAGTAGATAAAATCTGGTCGATCTGTATAATTTGTTCCAAAACTTAATCCTCCGAAACGAAAAGAACTATTTAATGAATTATAAGTACTTGTAGTATCTCCTATAGTTAATCTTAAATACTTTTCTGGAAATTCAATATCTAGAGTGCTATTTACTCTTAACAAATTTTCTTCAAACTCATCAGGCTCTTTTCGATATAAAAAAGAATTTTTAAATAACCAATAATCTTTAAATATGCCAAATTCTGAAAACGTATTAAAATCTTGGTCTTCATCATCTCTATTATAAAATAAATTATAATTAACAAAACCTCCAAAGTTTGCTTTTTCAGGAATTTCTATTTGCAGATCATAGTCAGTTCCCACAAAATAATCGACAGGGAAAAATATTTTTATTGCTTGCAAACTATAATCATCTTCGACTTTAATTCCCGGTTGAGTAATAAGACAAAAATCCTTCTTAATTGTATGCCGAGGTGTTTTCTCTACACGAATTCCAATATTTTCCAAAGCCTTACATTCAACAAATCTCTTATCCCCCTCAAAAAAAGTTACTGTTTCCGTGTTATAATCTAAGCCATTCACCCAAATATTAACGATAAGTATTTCTGAGTTTTCTAGCTTTGTTATTCCTTGAATTATTTCTGCATTGATATTTGACAATCCCATCCCACATACAATCATAAGAAGGACTTTTGTGGATCTCATAGTATTATCCTTTTACTTTTTATTATTTAATAACTATACTTTAATAGGAAATTCAAGATATTCTGCTTGGTCCTCTAATTTTATTTTAAGCTTCAACTTCCCATTTACACTAATATCACCCAGATCAACCACAACCTTTTTACCACTTAAAATATATTGCACTATATTTTTTTTAACTATTTCTTTATTATTCTGATCTAAAACAATTATTTCTATAAGCTTTGCATGAGAATCAGCCACATTATTAATGTTTAAATAAGATGTATTACTCGTTTTTTGAATATTTACATCCAGCTTAGGAGATACTTGTTTACCAGCAAATAATGGTAAAGAAAAATTAAATAGAAAAGTTAAGTTAGATTTATCTACAACAGGCGTAATTTCTTCAAAAATAATTCGCCATGCTTGTTCTTTTTTTAAGTTTGCTGGGGATTGACTAAAACCTATCCGAACCAATTGTTTACTCTCTGGTTTTAATTCAAAAATTTTTGGGTTAAATAACAATGTATCATCCTTTACTAGAATATCTTCCCCTTTATCATTTTGTTCCCACTTAAATGCATTAATTTCATATATTTTGGAAGTAGATATCCCCGTACTTTCAATATTTACAGTTGTACTTTTCTGCCTTTTGAAATCATCTATATTCATCTGGACAGGTGTAAATTTTATTCCTGCTGATGCATAAAAACCACAAAGAAATAATATAAAAAAGCTTAAAATCTTCCCATTCATAACAAAATCCCATATTTTAGCTTAATATTTTTATTAAAAAATAATATTAAAATAGGAGATGTATTAAACATCTCCTACTATTAAGTCATTTATAATTTTTAGAATGCTACTGCAAAAGTATATACGTTACTATAGTCACCGGCACGTGCATCACGATAATCACTACCCGCTACAGTAGCAGTAACATCAAATGTAGCTGAAGTAGTTTCCAATAGATCTCCAGTTGAATAACTTGCACCATTTGCCAAAGTTGCAACTGTTACTGGAACAGAACCTCCAGCACCATTTAATTGTGTAGGTGCTACATAATTCACTCTAAAGAATGAATTGGTATCTACACTAAATGATGTTGAATCCGTCCATACTTCACCACCGCCTGCTGTAGAACGAGCAAGGTTTAATACGGTATCACCCATATCTACATCACAATGTTTATCGACTTTCAAATTAATTTTAATTTTCCCATCACATTTATCCCCACATCCATGCTTTCCTGGCTTATGTGGTTTTGTTGGTTTGGGACCTGGCTTGCCTGCAATTTCTGCATCTGCATAAACTAATGTTGAACCACAGCCAAAGCTCATCACTAATGCTGCCAATGCTGCTTGAGTCATTTTTTTCATGTCTTTCTCCATTTCTTTTTTTAAAGAAGATGTCTATCTATTAATTTTACGCTTATATTAAAGTTCTCTTTATTATTATGAGCACTTAAGTTATAAGCGCTGAGACAATTCTATTATCATTATTTAAAAAAAAATCAAAAATGTTATTATTCACAATATATTTTTTTTGTTTCAAATAAGATTTTTTTTAATTTTTTTATTTATATAATAAATACTTATATAAAATCACATAACATTACAAATCCGAACATCTTAGAGTTCTCTCTATTCTTACCATTTTTTACTAAAAAAATAAAAACATTAAGTTACTGATTAAAATAAAATTATTAAAATCTATTTTATTAAAACGATAATTTTCACAAAGTCTTACAATTTCCTTATCAGTGCATAAAAAAATGTGATTTATTCCGTTTTTTTTCGTTATTTTTACTACATAGCGATAATTATATTCAATTTTGACCATTAAATTTTTTCTAAATAAAATATTTAAAACAATGGCTTGTATATTTTTAAATAAAAATAAATATTTAAAAACTTATTTTGCAATTTTATTAAAAAATTATTCACATTATTTCCTTAGTAAAATTAAATATAGTTATTAATTTAAATATAACCGAATAAATAACTTTATTATTCAAATAAGCTTTATAAATACTTAATGGCTTTGTTGCACAAAGATTTAAAAGATAACACTCTGCTCATTTGAACAGAATTCAAGTGACAACTTGGGTATGAGGACGACCTAATTCT